>NZ_KV809464.1:46289-73366 GCF_001812565.1 Staphylococcus sp. HMSC059F04
GTTGACTAGGATTGAAAAAAGCTTGGTATAAGCGCATTTTCAATCCAGCCAGCTACTGCCAACATAGAGTTCAGAGCTTAAAACATAATGATGCCCCAGATGCTACGCTTATATAGCCGCCAATACATTTGTCCAGAAACTTAAGCGCTTTCTTTTCAACATGTTTTCTAACTGTAGTATAATTGTCCTCATATAATGATAATGTTTATCAATTAAAGGATATCATGTTTTAAATATATGAGGAGGATTCATGTATGGAGGATGTAATCGTTATTGGGGGCGGTCCTGCTGGTTTATTTGCAAGTTTTTATTCTGGATTAAGAGGCATGTCGGTCAGAATCATTGATGTACAAGATAAGCTGGGTGGTAAGATGCAGCTTTACCCCGAAAAAATCATTTGGGATATTGGTGGTATTGCGCCGAAGCCATGCTATCAAATTATTGAAGATATGATTGCGCAAGGTTTATATTTTAATCCACTTGTTAATTTGCAAACACGTGTTGTTGATATTCGCAAACGTGCTGAACGTTATTTTGAGGTAGAAACGGCGACTGGGGATGTATTTGAGTCTAAGGCAGTTATTTTTGCGATTGGTGGCGGAATTATTAATCCTAAACCACTAGAAATTAGTGGAGTAGAGCGTTATCAATTAACGAATTTGCATTACGTTGTTCAATCTTTAAGTAAATTTAAAGACAAAGAGATTCTTATCTCTGGCGGCGGTAATACTGCATTAGATTGGGCACGTGATTTAGCACCGATTGCGAAGCGTGTGACGGTGGTTTATCGTAAAATGGAAACGTCAGGTTATGAAGTGATGCATTCCGTTTTAACAGAGCGTGGTGTAACACTGATGCCACGGACGCAAATTAAGCAATTGATTGGTGATGACAAGAATCAGCGTATCCATAAAGTGTGTTTGGAACATTTGGATTCAGGGGATACTGAAACACATCGTTTTGATGATGTCATTATTAGTCATGGTTTTGACCATGAAAATCCACTGTTAACAGATTGTACTTCAAAGCTAGAACGGTATGACGATTATCGTGTTAAAGGATTTGGTAATACAACGACAAATATTCCAGGTATTTTTGCGTGTGGCGATATTGTTCATCATGATGCGAAAGTGCATTTAATTGCCAGTGCGTTTAGTGATGCGGGGAATGCTGCGAATTTAGCTAAAACATATATTGAACCTGAAGCAAGTGATGAAGGTTATGTGTCTAGTCATAATGACATTTTTAAAGCAGCGAATCAGTCTATTCTTGCACAATATTTATAATTAGGAAAAGGGTGGAACCATGGTTAGAGTAAGTTATGAATCTCCATCAGTACAAGACTATTGCGCACTACGTGTCGAGGCGGGAATGAGCCCAAAATCTGAAGCTGCAGCTCAAAAAGGATTACCTCATGCTTGTTTTAATGTAACATTGTATGATGAAGCGACGCTTGTCGGCATGGGACGTGTGATTGGTGATGGTGGCACTGCATTGCAAATAGTTGATATTGCAGTGCGACCTTCATATCAAGGACAAGGCTTTGGTAAATGTATTTTACAAGAAATTATGTCTTATATAGATCGTATTGCTGAACAAGGTACTTATGTTAGTTTAATTGCTGATTATCCGGCAGACCAATTGTATGCGCAATTTGGTTTTACTTCAACTGAACCGAAGTCTGGTGGCATGTATAAGGTTTATTGATACAACAGCAAGGGGAAACGGAATGCATTTTTAAATTCGTATGCCAGAATACTCAACTACTGACAATATAATAGTTAAGAAAGTCCATGGCATAAATGTCAAAATAATAGCCCAAAGACGATTTTTTATTTTAAATCATCTTTGTGCTTTTTCTATTTGAGTAAGTAGTTGTATATTTAAGTTTTGATTTTTATTGTCTAGATTTATTTTTTAAGACTTTTTTCAGTTTATCTTTTTACTTAATTTAATTAAGGTATTATTTTTGGCTGAGTTAATATTTGAAAACTATATAAAAGTGTTATATGCTCATTAAAAGTACATGAATAATATTATTAATATAATGTTGCAAGATATAAGGAGTTTCCGATGAATGAAAATTTAGAAAAATATATAAAAAGCTTACCAATTTTAGGGTTGTTTATTAGTATTTTTTTGATGATTTTATTCTTTTTCATTTGGAAAGCGGAAGGGAATTTATTTATTATTTTTTTGTATTGCTTATTACCTGTAATTGTCAATACTTCTATTTATGGTGCATTTAAACTTTATAAGAATAAGTAATGTGATGAATGTTATTGTTTTCAAGAAATCTTTCATTTTAAAAAGCATTATCTATAAAGGCTGCTATGCCAACAAAAGGAAACTCAAAGATGAGTTTCCTTTTGTCGTGTATTCGATAATTTTTCTAGTCTCTTTTTTAGTGACTACCATAATTCCTAGAATTAAAGCGATAAATAGAACAAATTATATTATTAAAGAAATGCAAGAAATAGCAAATGTTATGTCAAATATAGTCCAAATGATACTATTTTTAAATGATTTTAGAAACGATTTAATGGGTACCAAATTGCTTTATTTGGATGCAGTAATAAAACAAAAATTTTTCTATGTCCTAGTCGTATTTTGTTTATTTATTAAAGTCGATTACAACGCGTCCTGCTTGTCGATGGTTAATAATCTTGTCTAAATATGTCGGTAGGTCCTTAAAGGCAATGCTTGTTTTAATATCATGCAATTGGTCTGGTCTTAAATCAGTTGCTAAGCGACGCCATACGCGCTCTCTGACTTTCATAGGTGTGAAGACCGAATCGATACCTAGTATATTCGCACCACGTAAAATAAATGGGAAAACGGTACTGTCAAAATGATTACCACCTGTTAGGCCAATTAGGGCGAGACTACCTCCATAATCTAAGCGTTTGAGTACGTAAGATAGGCCTTCGCCACCAATCGGATCCACAGCTGCTTGCCAAGTGCGACTGGCAAGTGGCTTTTGGTCGTCCTGTTCTATACGGTCAATGATTTTTGTGGCACCTAACTGCGTTAATCGTTCTTTAGATTCATGATTTCCTGTACTGGCAATGACCTGATAGCCAAGTGTGCTAAGCATCATGACAGCGAGTGAGCCAACGCCACCTGAAGCACCTCTTACAAGTACCTCTTTGCCTTCAATAGTCATGCCTTGATTTTCTAGGCGTTCGATGGCTAATCCGGCAGTATAACCAGCAGTACCATAAATCATGGTTTCTTCCAATGTAAGATGTTCGGGTAGCGGTACAATCCAGTCTGAATTCACTCGAGCATATTCACTAAATCCTCCAAAGTGACTAACACCTAAATCGTAGCTTGTAACAATCACTTCTTGACCTTTTGAATAACGTGGGTCATCGCTATGTTCGATGGTGCCAGCTAAATCGATCCCTGGTACCATTGGATAATTTTTAATTACTCCGTTATTGTCTTGTGTGGCAAGGGCATCTTTGTAATTAATGCTTGAGTATTGCACTTTGACTAATACGTCACCTTCTGGTAGGTCGTCGTTAGTTAACTGTATAAAGTCACCTTGAACCTTACCATCATCATCTTGAGTTACTTGGAAAGCGTTAAATTGTTGCGTCATCTGTATGTTTGCCTCCTTAGATTGTTGTACAACGTCATTATCATTATTTACCCTAATTCAATTTTTCTTATACAAATAGCAATACATCAAATATTTTTGATGATTAAAATAATAAAAAAATATTTCAATATATCACTATTATTATGGGCATTGACATGAATTCATGGGCAATCTATAATTAGTTTGATAATGATTATCAATTGTGTGCATACATTTTATTTTCTAGTGAGAAATACTACTATAACAATTATTAAATAAGCAAATCTTAGCATTAGTTATTCTCATTTAGAACGGTTGTACAATGGTTTGATGATTGTTCATAACATACTTGAGGTGATTATTTTGAAAAAACTATCAACAATATTATTAGCTTCGTCATTACTATTAGCAGCATGTGGTAGCCAAGATGGCGGACAGGATTCACATTCTAAAAATAAGAGTAGCAAAAGCAATAACACAGCAGAGTTGAAAAAAGCTACTAAAGAATATGAAAAGTATACAGATAAACAATTAGATAAGTTTTTAAAAGGGACAACAGATTTTGTTAATGCAGTGAAGAATGATGATATGGAAAAAGCAAAATCGCTATATCCTAAAGTACGTATGTATTATGAACGTTCAGAACCTGTAGCAGAAGCTTTTGGTGATTTAGATCCGAAAATCGATGCACGTCTCGCTGATATGAAAGAAGAGAAAAAAGAAGATAAATGGACGGGTTATCATAAGATTGAAAGATCGTTATACCAAGATAATAAAATTGATGCAACAACGAAAAAAGATGCTGATCAATTGTTGAAAGATGCCAAAGAGTTAGATGCCAAAGCAGACACATTAAAAATCACACCTAAATTAATGTTACAAGGATCTGTGGATTTACTTAATGAAGTATCAACATCTAAAATCACTGGTGAAGAAGAAATTTATTCTCATACTGACTTATATGACTTCAAAGCCAACATTGAAGGTGCACAAAAAATTTATACACTATTTAAACCAGAATTAAATAAAAAAGATAAAAAGTTATCAGCAGATATTCAAAAGAACTTTGATAAAGTGAACAAACTGTTAGACAAATATAAAGACGGTGACGGCTACAAACCATATGGTGATGTTTCTAAAGCAGATAGAAAAGCGTTAGCAGATGCAGTGAATGCATTAGGGGAACCGTTGAGTAAAATGGCCGTGATTACAGAATGAGTAATCAAGACGAACAACAAAAAGGACAAGTCTCAAGACGTTCCTTCTTAAAAATGTTAGGAATTGGTGGCGCGGGTGTCGTCATCGGCGCAAGTGGTGCAGGTAGTGTATTTTCATTTAAGTCAATGTTTGATACGCCAGAAGATAAAGAGAAAGATGCTTTTGAATTCTATGGCAAGGTTCAAGCTGGTATAACAACGCCAACGCAAAAGACATGTAATTTTGTAGCATTAGAACTTAAATCTCGTGATAAAGCAGAAATTAAGAAGATGTTTCAAAAATGGACGGATATGACTGTAAGTCTAACTGAAGGCGAACCAGTTGAAAAGGATAGAAGTCATAATACGTTGTTACCTCCAGCAGATACAGGGGAATCGATTGGCTTAGGTGCAAGTAAGTTAACAATCACGTACGGTGTTAGTAAATCATTTTTAAAGAAAGTAGGTCTATCATCTAAGATACCTAAAGACTTTAAAGATTTACCTCATTTTGCAAATGATCAATTGGAAGATGAGTATAGTGATGGTGATATCATGATTCAAGCTTGCTCTAATGATTCACAAGTGACATTCCATGCGGTACATAATCTAATTCGTCTGTTTAGAGACTTAGTTAAAGTGAAATGGTCACAAACTGGTTTTGTTTCCGGAAAATTAGATGAAACACCAAGAAACTTAATGGCATTTAAAGATGGTACAGTCAATCCACGTAAAAGTGATGAATATAAAAACTATGTCTTTATTGATGATGGTTGGGCAAAGCATGGAACTTATTGCATTATTCGCCGTATTCAAATTCACATTGAAACATGGGACCGTACAGCTTTAGAAGAACAAGAAGCGACATTTGGTCGTAAACGTAGTTCAGGTGCACCATTAACTGGGGAAAAAGAATTTGATGAGCTTGATTTAGACGCAAAAGATAGTTCAGGTGAGTATGTGATTCCTAAAGATGCACATGCACGTTTGGCACATGAAGCTAAGACGTCCATCAAACGTCGTGCATATAATTATTTAGGCGGTACGAATGAAAAAACAGGTGCATTAGAAACAGGTTTAATGTTTATATGTTTCCAAAAATCACCACAACAGTTTATTGATATTCAAAACCATTTAGGTCATCAGGATAAGCTAAATGAGTATATTACACATCGAGGATCGGCTACATTTTTAGTGTTGCCTGGTGTGAAAAAAGGAGGCTACCTTGGTGAAACGTTATTTAATTAAGGTTGTTATTCTTTTAGCTATACTCACAATGGCTTTCCGGATGGCGCCTATGCCTTCAGCGGCAGCAGATAAGCCATCGATTAGTGATGTCTATGTTTCTATTACGGATGCTAAATCAATTTTAGAAGACAAATCAAAAAGCGATAAAGATAAAAAGCAAGCGATTAAAGATATTGATAAACAGCTAGATACATTAAAAATTAAAAATACGAAACAGGGGAAAGATGTTAAGCAGCAATGGCAAGCAGTTAAGAAAACATCTTCAACTGAGTCACAAGCAGCAAAATTATCTGAAGTCACAAAATCATTAATTGCTTATGAGAATGCTGAATCTTCTGGAGATGCATCGAAAAAAATTAAAGAATTACAACAACAAGTAGATGCCAAAGACAGTCAGATGCAACAGGCAATTAAGGATAAAGATGAGACAAAGTTACAATCTATAAATAATAGTTTGAATCAGATTTGGACAAGTCATGAAACGGTTATCCGTAACTATGATGATTCAAAATATGGTCAAATCGAAGTGAACTTGATGCAGTTACGTGTGGCAGTTCAAAAAGAACCTTTAGATATCAATAAAGTTAAAAATGCTTGGACAACATTTAAAACAAGCATTGACCAAGTTGATCAAAAACAATCAAATCAAAGTTCAGATAAGTATAATGTGACACAATTAAATGATGAATTGGATAAAGCCATTAAAGGTATTGAAAATAATCAATTGAAACAAACAGACGATGCTTTAAGTAAATTCATTCAAATTTGGCCTTACGTAGAAGGTAAAATTCAAACGAAAAATGCGTCACTCTATACAACGATAGAAGATAAGATTCCTTATTATCAAAGTATATTAGATGATAGTAATAAAGACCGTGTTAAAGAAGGTCTACAAGATATTAATTCAGACATCAAAGATACGGTCGGCAAAGATAGTTATTCCTTTGTTGATGTCATGATTATTTTCTTGCGTGAAGGTCTTGAAGTATTACTTATCATTATGACATTGACAACAATGACACGTAATGTGAAAGATACGAAAGGTACAGCAAGTGTTCTAGGTGGTGCGATGCTTGGTTTAATTCTAAGTCTTGCCTTAGCCGTTGTCTTTATTCAAACTTTAGGTAATAATGGTTTGTTACGTGAAGGTATGGAAGCGACGTTAGGCATTATTGCCGTCGTCTTGATGTATATTGTAGGTATTTGGATGCATCGCCGTTCAAGTGCAAAACGTTGGAATGACTTAATTCAGTCCATGTATCAAAATGCAATTAGCAACGGCAACCTAGTATTGTTAGGTACGATTTGTTTAATTTCAGTGCTTAGAGAAGGTGTAGAAGTTATTATCTTCTATATGGGTATGATAGGCAGTATCCAGACAATAGACTTTGTGATTGGCATTGCCTTAGCCATTGTAATCCTTATTATCTTCGCATTGATATTTAGATTTATTGTTAAACTGATACCAATTTATTACATTTTCAGAGTGCTTTCTATATTTATCTTCTTAATGGCGTTCAAAATGTTAGGTGTTAGTATTCAAAAACTTCAATTACTTGGTACATTACCGCAACATAGTATTGAGGGCTTACCAACTATAAGCGTAATCGGATTCTATCCAAGCTTTGAAACGATTGGCGCGCAAATCATTTACATTATTTTAGTCATTGTGTTTATGAGAACACAACGTCAGCAAACGCAAACGACATAAATAAAACATATTAAGATGAGCTGTGAAGAAGATCTATAACAATGGGTTTCTTCACAGCTATTTTTATAGATAGAAAGGCATGGCTATAGTTATAACAGATTAAAGTTTAAAGTACTGGTAGGGTTTCCGCTATATCATTGATATGGTAAGAAACATCATTTAAAGGTATTAAAACTGAAGAGGCTGAAGCTGTTTCCTTAGCCAAAGTGACAATCATACGAAAAGAAGCACAAAGACGATTTTTAAATTCAAATCATCTTTGTGCTAATATTTTGGGATTGTTGTCCCGGCCTAATTTTAATTGCTATGTGTGATTTTAGCAATAAACATACTAAATTCAAACAATAGAATGATAGGTAATGTCAATAATAAATTGAGTGTGATATCTGGAGGTGCGATAATACTTGCGGCAACAAAACAACCGAAATAAATATATTTGCGGTATTTGCCCAATTGATGTACATCAATTAAATCAAAACGTGCCAGTCCCATAAATAACGTCGGTAACTGAAAGAGGATACCAAAGACAAACAACCAACGAATGAGTTCGCCTAAATATGACTTAAAGCCGATAGTTGGGTCAATATGTAGCATTTCCGATAAATTCAGTGAAAAATTAATAACTAAAGGAAATCCGATATAGAATGCGAATAATACGCCTAGAATAAACAACCCTGCACACCATATACTATAGCGATAAATAAATAGACGTTCATTTTGATGTAATCCTGGCGCAATAAATGCCCATAGTTGATAAAAAACGAATGGCACTATTAAGCATAGTGCCACAAAGAAGATAATCATGACATAAATTTGTATCATTTCAGTAAATGAGAAGGCGTGTAACGTTACATTTGCGCGCTTGATATAGTTGATAAATGGATTTATCCACCAATGTGATGATGCGTATACAATGATGGTAGATACCAAAAATGCAATGATTATCTTGACGAAGCGTCTGCGCAATTCATCAATGTGTTCCAGCAGGGTATAATTACTTAGGTTGCTCTCGTTGTGATTTGGACTCTTTACTGGGAGTATCAAGTGAATGATCTTCATCTAAGTGTTCGGCTGCTGACTTAAATTCTCGTAATGTACTGCCAATAGCTTTACCGAACTGGGGTAATTTCTTAGGACCGAAAATAATTAATGCGATTATACTAATAACAACTAAACTTGTAGGACCGGTAATACCTACTGCAAAAATGTTTGGTAACATAGTTAAAACCTCACTCCAAATGGATTATTCATTTCAATTATAACTTTATACTCATTGATAAAGATTATCAATGATAAATTTGTGTTATCTTAAATTTAATGGTCTTATGTGGGAGAATCTAACCATTTTAAAGGGAGTTGATCATGATGACAAAGGAAACTATCACTGCAGTACAAGCTTCAGAAATTGAAGATTTACAAGCAATTGCGCAACGCACATTTCATGCTACATTTGAAGGGTCTTATTCAGAAGCTGATTTTTCACAATTTTTTGCAGAGAATTACAATTTAGATATTTTAACGACAGAATTTCACAACCCCGAATCATTTCATTACTTTTATAAAGTCAAAGGACAAATTGTGGGATATTTAAAATTAAATATCGATGCTGCCCAAACGGAAGCTAAGGGTCCAGCATATTTAGAAATACAACGCATTTACTTTGATAAAGCATATCAAGGTGGAGGTAGAGGGAAAAAGTTTATTCAACTGGCTCTCAATAAGGCGTTGGAATATCAAAAGACAAAGGTATGGCTAGGCGTATGGGAACATAATCCTCAAGCCTTAGTATTTTATAAGACATGTGGTTTTAAAGTAACTGGACAACATGAATTTAAGACGGGAGATGTCATTGATATCGATTTAATTATGGAACGCAGCGTGGCGGATTAATTTTTAAAGGTTTAGTAGCGTCTAGTGCATTATCATATTTAAAGCTATGAACTAAATATTGGCAGTAGTTGACAGCATTGAAAATATGCTGATACCAAGCTGTTTTTCAATTCTAGTCAATTGTGCCGGAACGGGACTACAAATTCATAATGAATTCTGTCACTTTCTTTAATTTGTACGAAATTTGTAAATAAAAAACTTAAAAATTAACATAAAATTAGTATTTTTAATGTATAGTATAAGTATCAAGCATGTCATAATGCTTAGACGATAAGATAATGGAGGAGTTATAATGAAAAGATTATTAGCAAGTATATTGATTCTATCTTTATCTTTAGCGGCCTGTTCGCATGATGATGGCAACAGTAATAAGGAAGATACTAACAAATCAGAACAACATGATAGCCAAAAAACAGATAAAAACAAACAAAAAGATAAGAAAGATAAGAAATCAAATGTTCAAAAAGATGACGATGAGCAAGCAACGAATGACTCAAAAGACAACAGCTCAGAGAAAAACAGCAACAAGCAAAATAATGCTTCTCAATCGCAGTCTGGTGCTCAACAAGGTCAAGCAACAAATCAGAACAACCAAGCTAATAATAACAAAGGACAATCTCATTATGTTAAGCCATATCAAAGTCCCAATGCAGCTTATGTCTCAAGACAGCTAACAATATTTAACGGTAATGAAAATACAGCTTTAAAACAATTGCCTAACTTCAAAAACGCTTTAACAAAAGCGAATCAAGAAGTAAATAAAATTCACCAAATGCAATGTCAATATAATGATTATGCCATTCAATCTCATAATGGACGCTATGAGTATCTGTTTAGTTTTAAAAATCCTAAACAACAAGGAACTTATACCATTGTATCAGTGAATGGACAAGGTCAACCAAGTATTATTGAACCAGCATATCAACCTAAATAACAGATTACAGCCGACGTTAATAAAAGCGTCGGCTGTAATCTTTTTTAGTTATCAGCGTGTTTCTTATGGAGTTCTTTTAAAATCACGTCCGTAATCTCTGCTAATGCATGATTTGATTTATTGACAAAAGGATGATTGATGGATGGAATGCGCTGTTCAATTAAATCCTCATGTAACAATGCCTCATCTTTATACCATACGGGTCGAAGTGCGGACAAGACATGTTCATAAATACCACGTTCTTGTTGGTACGTTTCATGTTGTGGTGTAAATAGACATACCTTTTTATCTATGGTTAATGCGTCAAAGATGATAGAGGAATAATCTGTAACAATGATATCGGCGATTAATATTAAATCTTGTGTCTCAATATCTTTAGGCGCACGAATCACACGCTCTGGTAAACTGTAATCTTGTTGGGCTTCAACATGACCTTTGAATATAACATGGTACTGTTGCAATAAATCATCTGTAATTGTCAAATGTTGTTGTACCGTGTCTTTATGCCATGTTGGCGCATATAGAAGTACAGGCTTATCATCAGTGATATGAAGTTTCTTGCTGATGTGTTTGACTTGGGCACGGTCATGACGATGCTGTAGTAAATAGTCTACACGTGGATAACCCACAGGCAAGACGTTAGTCTCTTGATTTGGAAAAGCTGAATTGAAATATGGTACTACAGATGTGGCATCAACGACAAGATAATCTTGTTGAAGCCATTTATTATATTTACGTGCACGATAATTATAGATATTGCTATTTTCATATGGTTCAGCACTATCTAAAAATAAGCGTTTAATGGGTGAACCGTGCCAGAGTTGGATAATTGTACCATTTGGATGATATGTATCTGGCATATAGCTTTCAATCACCACAACTTTGGCACTTTCAATCAGTTCTTGTTTGTTTTCTGCAGAAGTAGAAATAAAATTTGGACCTTTACGTTCATCTGTAATGAAATACGTATCCACCATAGGATTGCGCTTTATAAAATGATTGAATAAGTATTTTGAATTACCACGATAACCATGATCAAAGCCCAAGAAAACAACGTGATCTTTAACCTTCGATGTATCCTTTTGATAAAGATAGCTTAGTTTTTTGTGATTATTGACAGCATGTTGGTGCATCATGTTATATAGCCATTTAGGTAATTTGAATTTTGTCGTTACTAACCAGCTATCGGCAAAGCGCATTTTACTACTATCATCTTTATATTGCGGTTGTGGGAACGGGATAGCTTGGTATTGCTGATATGCTAATTTGTTTAATTCAAAATAATTCGTTGAGTTCATTTGCTGATCAGCTAACCAAGTCCAAAATGTCTCGCTTGCCTGCATTGGTTGAGTAAAATCATATGCCACGTGACCATCGACTACGACATCATCAAATAATAATGTCATAAGCGCTAAGTCAAAAATGTTATGAACGACATCCGTGGATAAATGATGCAAAGCGGTTGGAATATGGTAAACAAGGTTAGGATAATGATTAATATTTTGTGACCATGTTTTAAAGTCAACTTGAGCTTGACCAAAATATCGACAATCATTTAAATATTCTCCGTTGATTGTATAAT
This sequence comes from Staphylococcus sp. HMSC059F04, assembly GCF_001812565.1. NCBI lineage: Bacteria > Bacillati > Bacillota > Bacilli > Caryophanales > Staphylococcaceae > Staphylococcus > Staphylococcus sp. HMSC059F04. Next base: position 58,437 of record NZ_KV809464.1, read on the forward strand.
CAACGACGATTGGATGAGGGTGTAAAGTGACAGACTTCAGCATGTCTTGGTGAATTTTAATTTCGTTCGCATAAGGAGCAAAGTGCGTATAGCCGTCAGCTAATGCACTTTCTAGTTGACTCGTTAATTGTTCCATATGAGAAATGTTAATTTGTTTCAGCATGATTTAACCTTCTATCTGTTAGCGATTTGCATTTATTTTACCATGTCAGATTAGATAATTCACTGATATGCGGCTTACAATCCAATAAAACGATAGTTACATATTTCTCGTAAAAAATACAATGCTAATTTTTGGTTTTAAATGCTTATTTTTGTATAGAATTCATTAGAAATAGTATTGTATTATAGGTATAAAGGTGTTATATTTTTATTGTGAAAAACTTCACAAAGGCTAACTGATGAATGCACACGTTGTGTTCATTGTAAATAAACTACAGAAAGAGGAGTCATGTATGTTAGTTCAATCTTTTAATCCTTTTGATAACTTATTGTTATCAAGCATTGTTGCAGCTATTCCAATTATCTTATTCTTATTATGTCTTACAGTTTTTAAAATGAAAGGGATTTATGCTGCAATCACTACTTTAGTTGTCACTTTGCTTATCGCCATTCCATTCTTTAAACTTCCTGGTGGCATTGCTACTGGTGCCGTAGTAGAAGGTTTCTACCAAGGTATTATTCCAATTGGCTATATTGTAATGATGGCCGTGTTACTTTATAAAATTACACAAGAATCTGGTCAATTCCAAACAATTCAAGATAGCATTACAAGCATTTCACAAGACCAACGTATTCAATTATTATTGATTGGTTTTTCATTTAATGCCTTTTTAGAAGGGGCAGCAGGCTTTGGTGTACCAATTGCAATTTGTGCCTTATTACTTACTCAATTAGGTTTCAGACCTTTACAAGCTGCGATGTTGTGTTTGGTAGCCAATGCAGCGTCTGGTGCATTTGGTGCCATCGGAATTCCAGTAGGTATTGTTGATACATTACACTTGCCTGGACATGTTACAGCTATGGGTGTATCTCAAACATCTACGTTAACTTTAGCCATCATTAACTTCTTTATTCCATTCTTATTAATTGCGATTATCGATGGCTTCAAAGGTATTAAAGAAACTTTACCAGCTATATTAGTAGTATCTATTACGTATACAGTCTTACAAGGTTTACTTACTGTATTCAACGGTCCAGAATTAGCTGACATTGTACCACCATTAGCATCAATGGGGGCATTAGCTTTATTCTCTAGAAAATTCCAACCTAAAAATATCTTTAGAGTTCAAAAAGATGTTAAACCTGAACCAACAAAACATCTTACAGCAAAACAAGTATTATATGCTTGGAGTCCTTTCATTATCTTAACTGTGATTGTGATGGTTTGGAGTTCACCTTCATTTAAAGGATTATTCTTGCCAAAAGGTAAACTCTCATCACTCGTGTTAAACTTCAGTTTACCTGGTACGTTTAGTGATATTGCACACAAACCAATCATGTTATCATTTAACTTCATTGGACAAACTGGTACCGCTATTTTAATCACTATTCTGATTACTGTGTTAATGGCTAAAAAAGTTAGCTTTGGTGATGCTGGTCGATTATTTGGTGTAACGTTTAAAGAACTTTGGTTACCTATTTTAACTATATGTTTCATCTTAGCCATTTCTAAAATCACAACATACGGTGGTTTAAGTAGTGCCATGGGTCAAGGTATTGCAAAAGCAGGTAATGTCTTCCCAGTATTATCTCCAATTCTAGGATGGATTGGTGTATTTATGACTGGTTCAGTTGTAAACAACAACTCGCTATTTGCTCCAATTCAAGCATCTGTAGCACAACAAATTGGCACAAGTGGTTCACTCTTAGTTGCTTCAAATACAGTTGGTGGGGTAGCTGCAAAATTGATTTCTCCTCAATCAATAGCTATTGCTACAGCTGCTGTTAAACAAGTTGGTAAAGAATCTGACTTATTAAAAATGACACTTAAATATAGTATTGGATTATTAATCTTCGTATGTATTTGGACATTCATACTTTCATTAATATTCTAGAAAAGAACTTAATAAATCAGTACTTAATCGTTTCTCTGTAAACGATTAAGTACGGCAACCATGACGGAGCGGGACAACGAATTCATTGTGAATTCGCTGTCCCGCTCTCATTTTCTTTGATTATATACAGAATCCATTTTGCTAGTTAATATGATTGCATCTATATATGAATATTTACGCTGTCATAAGCTGTCCTTCAAATACAACTTATCCTTTGAAAATAGCCATAAACGCAGCATACACATGGTCAGCAGTATATTGCTTTAACGTTTGTTGGCCTGCTTCAATCATTGGGGTTAATTTTGTGTAATATTGTGTCGCAATATCAATGTATTTAGCCAATGATCCGGCATCTCCGTAGTCTGCCAAATAACCATTGGTTCCGGCATTGATAATATAAGATGGTCCTAAAGTGTCTTTAAAGCTAATCACAATATTATGCTGTGCCATAGCTTCAAGAATAACCATGCCAAAGCCCTCATTTCTTGATGGGACGACAGTTATTTTACTACGTGATAGTTTCTTATCTAAGTCTTTTGTGGCAGGAAACAATTTTATAATATCATTTAGGTTATACTGTTCTATCATATTGATTAATGCTGCCTTTTCTTTTCCTTCACCGTAGATGTGGATTTGATAACGAATTTGGCGCAAATCATCTTGTATGCGACGTGCAGCTTCTATGAGTAAGTCATATCCTTTTTCATAGTCTAAGCGACCAGCGCTAATAATGATGTTTTGTTTTTGGGCTCCAATGAAACGATGATTAATAATATTAGGAACTATGTAAACTGGCGTTTGGATGCGTTGTTGATAGGCGAATTGATCACTATCAGTTAATGTTGTTACGGCATCTAAACCTTGATAAGCACGTATTATTTGGTGCTGATAACGTGTTGGATGTGCGTCGAAGTTCATATGTTCCATTCCAATAGTAAAGACATTTTTAGGAGCGAATTGTGCCACGAGTATGTTATAACTGGCACGTGTTCCGACTAATACATCAGTTGCGGTTTGCTTAATGCAGGCAATGATTTTCTTTTCAATAAAACTAGATAATTGACTAAGTCCTGGTTCATATTTAGATATTTTTTTAGGCTTTAGTAATGGCGTGAATTTACGGATACGATTTGCGATAATACCACTTATATTTTGTGGTTTGAGACGATAATCGACAAGGTCTATCACCTTAATGTTATTGTTCAACGCAAAATAAGGTGTGTCGGCTGCACGCAGAACTGAGACAATCGTAACGTCATGGCCGCGCTCTGCTAAAGTATTTGCCAATTGAGAAACTGCTTTAACTGTGCCACCTAAGGCATAAATATTGTGCATTAAAAAAGTAAAAGACTTCATAAAAATTGCCCTCTTTAGTGAAATAGTTTATAAAAATTATATCATGTCTAAACATATGCTGGAAATAACTTAGCAAGCACAATGCACAAAATATTATGAATAATTGAAAATATTTGAACAAATATACTTGTTTAAGCTTTTTTCATAGTTCATTTATGTATATAATTGAGTTAGTCATTATAATTAAGAAAAAGCACCTAAATAAGGTGAATTTTTTAACATTAATTAAGAAAGCGCTTTAAAACAAGCGTTTGTTTGTCAGTCTTAGTTGTGAAACGATAAAGGGGGAAGTGTTTGTTATGAATCAAGCACCTAGCAAGACAGATGTTATCTTAATTGGTGGAGGAATTATGAGTGCGACATTAGGTACGCTTATTACCGAGCTCTCACCAGATAAAGACGTTAAATTATTTGAGAAGTTAGCACAACCGGGGGAAGAAAGTTCAAATGTATGGAATAATGCTGGCACAGGGCACTCAGCATTATGTGAACTGAATTATACGAAAGAAGGACAAAACGGCGACATTGATTGTACGAAAGCAATCAAGATTAACGAACAGTTTCAAATATCTAAACAGTTTTGGGCTTACCTTGTGCGTACTGGCCATTTAACAGAGCCAGGAGACTTCATTCAAGCTGTACCACATATGAGCTTTGTCAAAGGCGTGAATAATGTGAGGTTTTTGAAAAATCGTGTTAAAGCGCTACAGAAGAACGTATTATTTGAAAAAATGGTTTATACAGAAGACAAAGAAAAAATTACCGAATGGGTACCGTTAATGATGGCAGGAAGAACATCTCATGTGCCTATTGCCTTAACACGAGATGAAACAGGTACGGATGTGAATTTTGGTACATTAACTAAGAAGTTGATTGCACAGTTGAAAACAAAAGATGTGGATGTTCATTATCAGCATGAAGTTCAAGATTTAGCACAATTAGATAATGGGGCTTGGCTGGTGACTATTAAAGATTTAGCAACAAATCATATTACAACGTATGAGTCACGTTTTGTCTTTATAGGCGCAGGTGGTGCCAGCTTGCCATTATTACAAAAGACTGGAATTAAGGCTTCTAAACATATAGGTGGCTTTCCAGTAAGTGGTCTCTTCTTAAGATGTACCAATCCAGATGTCATTCAACAGCATCATGCCAAAGTGTATGGTAAGGCAGAGATTGGTGCGCCACCTATGTCAGTACCTCATTTAGACACGCGTTTTGTTAATGGAGAACGCGCGCTATTATTTGGCCCATTTGCTGGATTTTCACCTAAATTTTTAAAAACAGGGTCAAATTTGGATTTAATTAAATCAGTTAAACCTAATAACTTAGTCACGATGTTATCAGCTGGTATTAAAGAAATAGGGTTAACAAAGTATTTAGTTTCGCAGTTAATGTTATCAAATGAAGCTCGTATGAATGATTTACGTGTCTTTGTACCGAATGCGCAAGACGAAGACTGGGAAGTCATTACGGCTGGGCAACGTGTACAAGTGATTAAAGATACTGAACAAAGTAAAGGAAATTTACAGTTTGGGACAGAAGTGATTACAAGTGATGATGGCACGTTAGCAGCATTACTTGGTGCATCTCCAGGGGCATCTACTGCAGTTGATATTATGTTTGATGTATTACAACGTTGCTATAGAGATGAGTTTGAAGATTGGATGCCTAAAATAAAAGAAATGGTACCATCATTTGGCTTAAAGTTATCAGAGCATGAAGATGTTTATCATGCAGTAAATAAAGAAATACAAAAACACCTGCATGTGCAATAATATAACCAAATAGGCTAGGACATCAATATCTTTGACAAGATGAAGCAGGCAATTTCCATTGAAACTTAATAGAAATTGCCTGCTTCATTATTTTTATTATTTCAAACGTTGTTGAAGCTGCTGATTGATTTCATTGACGTAACGTCTGTTTTTCAAAAATGATACGACCCAGATGATCATATAGATGATGACAAAGATAATCGTAAATTTAGTAATGTGTGATAAATCTAGGTTGAACCAGCCTGCAAATGTAGCTAAAGGGAGGAACCCAAGATAGCTACAGACGAAATGTGATGCTGTGGCAGTAGTAATACTCCAATCGGTATGCGTGAAAATAAAGTTTGTTGCAAAAAATACCATGCCGATCAGCAGCCAAATAATAATAGATAACAACATGACAGTAGGTCCATTGAAGTGTTGATAATAAAGCTGTCCGAATGTTGAATCTGGTGCTAACGGATAGTAGTGTTCACCATTTGATATCATGCTAAATATGATGGATAGTGATAGGCCAATAATAAGACTAATAAATAAGCTTTTAGAAAGTGATGTCATATTGATAATCGCTCCTTGATAGATTTTAAATAGCGCCGTGAAGAATAGGTATAATCACAGCCTTCTAAATACATGCGGATTAAGCCGTTGGGTTCTAATTGTAGTTTTATAATTTTATCGATATTCACAATTTCTGATTTTGAAATTCTGATAAAGTTTGAGGTTAACATGTTTTCTAGCTGATATAATCGTTCTTTCACAACATATGTTGTATGGTCTTTAACTGCTGTTACCGTTTTATGCTGAGTGCGAAATGTGGTGATATCTGTGATAGCCAGACGATAGATATCTTCATCATGACGAGCAGTGAGATATTTTGGCTGTGATAATTGGTTCACTGTGTCAATAACAGTTTGAGTGTCGTTATCTAATATAGGCGAATGCACAGCCACATATTGTTCAGTTTCCTTTGGACTAATAAATAATTTTAATTTCATGGCGACTCCTTTCTTTAGCTCTATTTAAGCATGAAATCATATTTGAAGAAATAGCTTATCGCTATGTGGTTATGATTCAGTGATAAGCGGTAAAATAGGGCTGATGATATATATTTAGGCACTATAAAATCACTTGAATCTGAAATATATTACATCATGCTTTAAAAATAAAAATGATACTTTCTATGGAAATAAAACTAGAAAGTACCATTTTTATTGTTTAACTAATATATGTTGCTAGCAGCAATTTTATTTTTAAAATATAACAATTGATTATAGAGCATGGCTTACGGTTTGAAAGGGAGTATGACTGTAAATTGTGTTCCAATAAGATCGTTACTCTCTACTTCAATGTGACCATGGTGAAGTTGAACAATTGCTTGAGTAATTGATAATCCCAGTCCATTACTTGTGTCATTTGAATTTACTTTATAGAAGCGGTCGAAGATGTGCAACTGTGCTTCTTTAGTCATCGGCTGACCATCATTTTGTATCGTAAAATGAACGTGATTGTTTCGATGTTGAAGTTTGATATTAATTGCACCTTCATTATTAGTATATTTGATCGCATTGCGCAGTAAATTTTCAAAGGCTTGATGCAATAATCGCTCATTACCTAACAGGCTTGAAGGTAGTAATTCAGCGTATACGATAATATTTTTACGTTCAATTAAATATTGTTCATGGCGAATCAAGTCTTGGAGTAATAGATCTAACTGTATCGTTGAATTCAATTGAATATGACTTGCATTGTCAAGTTCTGAAAGTATTAACAACTCTCTAGTTAAGTCACTTAAGCGTGAAGTTATGGTGAATAAATCATTGATAATTGTTTGTTGTGTCGCTTTATCGTCGCTTGCTTGTAGTTGTGTTAATGCGTGATGAATGTGAGTTAAAGGTGTCTTCATCTCATGAGAGACATTTTGCACGAAGTGTTGACGCATCGCATCAACTTGCTTTAGTGATTGTCGCATCGTATCGAAACGATATTGCAAAATGCCAATTTCATCTGTTCGCGTTTGTTTAATAGGTGTATCAAAATCACCATGCATCAGTCGCTCTGTGGCATATTTTAATGACTGTATAGGTTTAATAATGGCGTATGTTGAAGCGATAATGAGTGAAATTGAAATGATGAGCAACAAAATGATCAGAAGTGCTAAAAAGATTCTAAATTCACTAAATGTTTGTCCAATGTCAGGACGCATAAATACTGCAACATATCCCTCTGAACTTTTAAATCTTACACCGACTGTATTATCTGTTTCATTGTCAAAAAAGCCTGTGACTAACAATTGAAAAGGCTGTTTCGCAATACCATGATAATCATGACCTTGTAGTACACGTTGAATATTGGTTGCTGAGAGGGTATCTTTGCGAAAATCGGCACCATAAAAATGTTTATGACCGTATTTGTCCACCGTCATAATTTGATAATTCATATCAGCGAGATGCTTGAAAAATGATGATGAAACTTGATGTTGTTGTGCGGCATCAAATTGTCTTGCATCCTTTAACGTTGTCATAATTTTTTGGTCATTTTTAGGCTTTAAATTGAAATGATAGTAGACATTTGATATGAAAAAGCTAAGGATGGCACTTAGTAAAATAACGGTAATGGTATAGATGGCGATTCTTGAATATAAAGATTTAAACATGGGATTCCACCTTGTATCCTTGGCCACGGACGGTTGTGATTGTCACATTGGCTGCTAATTTTGATAAGCGTTGTCTCAAGCGCTTGATATGGACGTCTAAAGTTCGCTCATCTCCCTCATAATCAAATCCCCACACCTTTTCAATAAGCGTGTCTCGTAAAAACACTTGTTTAGGATGGCTCGTGAGCATATATAATAATTGGAATTCCTTTTTGGGTAAAGTCATCGTCTTATGATCTACTTGTACTTCCATGTAATTATCATTTAATGTCAGGTTGCCTAGTTGTATAATGTGTTCAGCATTGATTTGATAGCGGCGAAGTACAGCTTTAATTCGAAAAATAAGTTCCTTAATTTCAAATGGCTTTGTGACATAGTCATCTGTACCACTTAAAAAAGCGCGCTCTTTATCTGTAAGTGCATCACGTGCCGTTAACATAATGACTGGTAGATCAAAATCAAGTTTTATTTGCTGGCATAATTCAAACCCGTCCATACCAGCCATCATAATATCAACAATCGCGATATCGACAGTTTGCTGTTCTAAAAATTGTAAGGCCGCTGTACCACTCGGTTTAGTATAAGTATGATAGCCCTCATTGTTTAAATGGGAAGCTACATAATCTAAAATCGTTTGATCGTCATCCACAATAAGACAATTAACCACGCTACACGCTCCTTTTTTATTCTTTATTATACGGTGTTAAGTTATTTTGAACAAATGTCATCTAGTTCATATTCAGTTCACATTCCATAGCTATACTCAAACCATCAATTTGAAATGGAAGTGACAGATGATGAAACTTGCTTGGCGAGAAATTACATTTTATAAATTTCGCTATATATTAATTACGCTTATCATTATTTTGTTGGCCAGTATGGTGTTATTTATTACAGGGCTGGCACAAGGATTGGCACGCGAAAATATTTCATTCTTTGAACAACAACATGCACAACATTATGTGATGCAAAAGATGTCACAGCCTCAGTTGGAGAAATCTAATATTTCTGCTCAAGACACATCAAAAGTAAGAACAATATTACAGCAACAACCGACACGTTTAAAGCCACAAGTATTAACTGTTAATCAAGATTCACTTGATGTAATGACGGTTACTACTGATAAGACATTTAAACCACAATTGCAAGCTGGGACCTATCCTAAAAAAGCACACGATATAGCAATCAATAATAAATTGACTGCTAAAGGCATACAGATTGGTGATAAGGTCCATTTTAAAGGTCATTCAACTCACTATCGTGTTACAGGTATTTTAGAGAATACGATGTATGCGCATAGCTCAATGTTATGGATGACTCAAGAAGGTTTCGAACAACTGAATAAACAAGCTGCGACTGTGTTCCCAGTGAAAGATTTAAATGAGGAACAACGTTCACAACTTGCAGATGATTCTAAGTTAGAGCTTGTTAAACCAGATACATTGCAAGCAAATATAGCCAGTTATCAGGCAGAACAAGCACCGTTAAATTTAATGGTCATGAGTTTATTTGTCATTACTGCCATTGTGCTAAGTGCGTTCTTTTACGTTATGACGATTCAAAAGATTTCCCAAATTGGTATATTAAAAGCCATTGGTATTAAGACACGTCATTTACTTATAGCACTCATAGGACAAATTATGTTGATTACTTTATTTGGAGTGAGTATTGCGGTTGGTCTGATATGGAGTTTAACATTTGTTATGCCAGTAACAATGCCGTTTTATATTCATTTGACTAACATTTTAGTGATTTTGGGTGGTTTTGTCCTTGTCGCTTTAATCGGTGCGTTATTATCAATGATAAAAGTATTAAAAGTGGATCCTATAGAAGCGATTGGAGGAAATGCATCATGACTTTAAAGGTAGCTAATCTTCGTAAAACATTTGGACAAGGTGAGGCAAAAACACAAGTATTAAAAGGGATAGATTTTGAAATTGCTGATGGTAAGTTCGTTATTTTGAACGGCGCCTCTGGTTCAGGTAAAACTACATTGCTAACAATGCTGGGTGGTTTGTTAACACCAACCGAGGGGACAATTGAAGTGAATGATAAACCATTATTTTCGACACAAAGTCATAATAGTGCATTAAGGTTAACTGATATAGGCTTTATTTTTCAAGCAGCTTATTTAATACCATACTTAAGTGTCATAGAGCAATTGACATTAGTAGGTAAGGAGGCAGGACAATCTCATAATGATGCCCAACAACATGCACGTACGTTATTAAGTGATATAGGCTTAGCGCATCGGCTGGATGCTTATCCTCATATGCTATCTGGTGGAGAAAAGCAGCGTGTGGCCATTATGCGTGCTTTTATGAATCAACCGAAAATTATTTTAGCAGATGAACCCACAGCAAGTTTAGATGCTAAGCGTGCAGTACAAGTTGTTGATATGATTAAAACACAAATTAAAAGTAACCATATGATGGGAATAATGATAACCCATGATGAACGCTTATTTGCATATGCTGATAGAGTAATTCAATTATATGACGGTCAAATTGTACCAGGTTAGTCTGAATAGGCTGGGGCATAAATGTTTCTGACATGTTGAAGCAGATCATTTCTATTAAAATTTACATAGAAATGATCTGCTTCTGTATTTTTATAAGTTCAAAAGTATGGCGCTAATAAACAATAATGCAAAGTATAATGTAAGCAACAATTTATATTGATGCATCAAACCAAGGAAATCTCGAATGAGCGAACGTGCTAATAAATGACAGGGTGTTGAACTTCCAATACCTTGAACCGGTAGCCCAAACTTCTGGGCAAAGCGTAAAGCTCTAAGTATATGAAATTGACTTGTTACTACAAGGAGCTTATTTGGTTTAGGTGTCATTGCATCGATAATTGATTTACTATAAAGAAAATTTTCAGCAGTGTTTGTAGAATGTGCTTCCATGATAATAGATTGTTCCGGTACACCGTGTGAAAGAAGATAGCGTTTCATTGCTAATGCTTCAGAAATTGGTTCATCTTTACCTTGACCGCCACTGACAATGATTGTACAGTGTGATTGTTGATTGTATATTGATAGTGCTCGGTTTAAACGACTAGCTAACAAAGGTGTGACAGCTTCAGTAAAAATACCTGCACCTAACACAATAATGCCATCAAAAGTACAATGGTTTGTCATTCTGCCAAAAGCTGATGAGAAACATAAATATAATGCAAATGTTGTTAGCGTACTGATAGCAATAAGACTAAACCATATAAATAAACCGTTGAACACGGGTACATGAATTAGGCTAATATAAGCACAAGCGCAACTAAATAATAAGAGGCGATAAATATATTTCATTAATTCTTGCAATAATTGTCGACCTTGTTGCTGCTTTATAAGATAAAAATGTTTAACAAATAACACAGTAACCAGTACAATAAATAAAGAAAAATAACATAAAACAAAACTTTGTTGCCATAAATTTATTAGTACAAATGAAAAAGCTAAGATAACAGAAATAAAATAGAGACGTAATGATACAAAGGTTTGACTATTAAAGAGCGTAGGTACGATACATATAAAGGTTAAAAAAGCTATACTAATACTTAACATAAAGTAAACCTCATTATATAGATTATGTATTTAATGTAATGGAATTCAAATAACTGCGCAAATATAAAGTTGAAATTTTGTAAATAAATAAGTTTCTTTATAGCCCTATTATTGATAAAATTATTTGAATACATTATTAATTCGGACAAAAGATAGAACATTCAAGGAGCGTATCATGAGTACAATATCAAAAAGTCATATTGATTTTATGAAACAGTTTATCGATGATGTGAACACACTTACAGCTAAATTGTTCAAAGACATTCAAAATGAATACGGTATTTCAGTGGAGCAGTCTAATATTTTAAGACTATTAAGCAATCATCAGGCATTGACCATTACTGAAATCACAGAAAAACAAGGCGTAAATAAAGCTGCTGTTAGTCGACGCATAAAAAAATTAATCGATGCTAAGCTGGTTTGTCTTGAAAAGCCCAATAGTCATATTGATCAACGCTTAAAATATATCAAATTATCAACAAAAGGACAGCAATATATTGATGAGAGTAAAAATATACTTAGTCGAATTGCCAATGACATGGTCAAAGATTTTTCAAGTAACGAGATTGAACAAGCACTCAACGTGTTGTGCATCATTGACTCAAGAATAAAACAATTCAACAAGCAATTTGATTAAATATAAGATTATGATTATAAACGTGCAATACTATGGAATGACTACATAATAAAACATGTATGTGAAATGATGCTGAAAAGAGAAACGAGGTAACAATATGACTACGTGTCCTAAATGTGGTGAAGAAATAAAAAATGAACAAACCAATCATTGCCCAAACTGTGGTGCAACTATTAACGATAATGGCGAAAATAACTCAAATCAAGCTTCAAACGAGGCAACAATTCGGCTTAAGAAAATTGTACCGTGGGCAATCGGTGGGTTTATTATCATATTGTTAATTATCGTCTTTGTATTGTTAAAAAACTTTAACTCTCCTGATGCACAAGCGAAAATATTAATAAATGCGATTGATAATGATGATTCGCAAAAGGTCGCTACGATGTTAACTACACGAGATAATAAAGTCGATGAAACAGAAGCACAAACTTATATCAAATACATTAAAAAGGAAGTCGGTATGACAAAATTTATCTTTGATATAAGAGAAACAGTTGAAAAGTTAAATAAAAGCGAGACACGTGTAGCTGCTTATTTACAAACACGTGCTGGGGAAAATGTGTTACGTGTCAGCAAAAATGGTCGACGTTATTTGATTTTCAATAATATGAGTTTTACGCCGCCAACAAAAGAAGTTACGGTTAAACCTAAAGAAGATACGAAGTATGAATTTAAAGATGATGGTCGCAATAAGAAAGTCGTTGCAGAAGCGGATAAAGAAACCACTATCGGTAAATTTATACCAGGAAATTATGCAATTGACGCTAAAAAAATTACCGACAACGGTGTGTTTACTGGCTACTTGAAGTTTGATTTTAAATATGCAAATAGCAATACGGTAGATGTGAATGAAGATTTTAATGAAGCCAAAGTTCACGTTAAGATTAAAAATGGAGAACAATTAAGCCGCAGTTCATTAAAAGTAAAAATTAATGATAGAACTTGGGATTATGGCAACGCCAAAGTATATGGCCCTTATCCGAAGAATAAAGATATTACAGTGTCAGCAACTGGTAAAGTTAAAGGTAAGACATTTGAAACAGAGACAAAGTCAATCAAAGCAGATAAATTAACGGATAATACCGATGTGACAGTGTCATTTGATGATGATGATATTTCAGATTATATAGAGAAAAAGGAAAAAGAAGATAACTCGTTGAAAAATAAACTAGGTAGCTTTTTCAGCAGTTATTCATTATCATTAAATCAAGCCATAGCTCAAAGCGATTTTTCACTTGTTCATTCATTTTTGAAAAAAGGGTCTAGCAGTTATGATAAAGTACGCAAAAGTATTGCATCTAACACAAGTGCACGACTCGTGTCACCGATTATTTTAAGCGTAGATCAAACAGGCGACACGATTAAAGCTAAAGTGCAAGGTTTTGGACTCAATGGATTACCTGTTGTGAAAAATTATGTTTTAGAAGAAAGCAAAGATGACTTAGGTTATAAATTAGTTAAAGTAGATTAACAGCGCGGTGAAAGGACAGAAATCTTTTAAATATTAAAGGTTTCTGTCCTAGTTTTATCTTAATTATATTGAGAAACTTAACTATAGAAAGGTGTGATTAGGTGTCATCACAACAACGTGATAAGCAATCATTAATATTTATTATTATTTTAGGTGCACTTACGGCAATTGGGCCGTTATCGATTGATATGTTCTTGCCTGGGTTACCAGAAATTAAGCATGATTTTAATACATCGACAGCAATTTCACAATTAACCTTATCCTTATTTATGATTGGTTTAGCGCTCGGCAATTTATTTGTAGGTCCTATTTCGGACGCAATAGGTAGAAAGATGCCACTAGTAGTATCGATGTTTATCTTTACACTAGCCAGCTTTAGTATTATTTTTGTCAGTAATATATGGGTGATGATAGTACTACGCTTTGTTCAAGGGCTAACAGGGGGTGCGAGTGCTGTCATTTCCCGAGCAATAGCGAGTGATTTATATAGTGGTAAAGCACTTACCAAATTCCTAGCATTATTAATGTTAGTCAATGGCATCGCGCCGATTATCGCACCAACACTTGGTGGCATTATTTTAAGTGTGTCTATTTGGCGAACGGTCTTTATTGTACTTACTGTTTTTGGCATACTGATGCTGTTAGGTTCAGCCCTAAAAGTTACAGAATCACTGCATATTGAGCAACGTGAGACAAGTGGCATTAAAGTTATTTTTAAAAATTTTGGAAAGCTATTAGCTACACCAAAATATGTATTGCCAATGCTGATACAAGGCGTAACCTTCATCATGCTATTTAGCTATATTTCAGCATCACCGTTTCTTATTCAAAAAATATATGGTCAGTCACCATTTGCTTTTAGTCTTATCTTTGCATCGATTGGTGTTACGCTAATTATCTCAAGTCAATTAACAGGAAAATTAGTAGATTATGTTGATAGACAGCAATTATTAAGAATACTGACAGTAATCCAAATTGTAGGCGTGATTATTGTAGGTTTCGTATTAACTAATCATTGGTCATTTTGGATTTTAATCATAGGTTTGATTGTACTTGTTGCACCAGTTACAGGGGTTGCAACACTAGGTTTCGCGATTGCGATGGATGAGCGTACGACAGGATCGGGTAGTGCATCAAGTTTGCTAGGGTTACTACAGTCATTGCTAGGGGGACTTGTGACACCTCTAGTTAATTTAAAAGGTGAATATAACAGCACACCATATCTTATTATTATTTCTATTGCTGCACTTGCTTTGATGATGTTACAAATAGTTAACTACTTTGTTTTCAAAGAAAGCACAGAATAATAGTAGATACTTCGTAGCGTTTTTATATAAATAGTTGCTGACAAAGAAAATAATTGAAATAAAAAGGGAGCGGGCCAGAATTCATAATGAATTCGTAGTCCCGCCCCGA
>NZ_KV809464.1:73466-112950 GCF_001812565.1 Staphylococcus sp. HMSC059F04
TCAGAGCCTAAAATATAATTATGTCCCAGACTCTGACGAATGTTAAATATAACAAAATTTATGACTTTTTGGACGAATTTTTTATGCGTATGTTTTTCAAAATGTCGCCTAAACCTATCGTCTTCTATGAGCACTGTTTCATTGCGAGTCAGCGTCCCAATACTGTTTAGCCATCCAAAATACGGATGGTTTTTATTTTAGAACTTATAACTCAGACTGTATTCTTATAATTACGATTCTGACCCATATTTGCGTATACTAGCGTTGTAATTTAATCGTATTAGCAAGTAGAATATCAGCAATTTTATGTGGACTTTCTTGACAACCGTCTTTCAGCCAACTTAACAAAATAGCAGTTTGTCCACCTAACGTATAAGTAACAAATGCACTTTTATTCTCAATCGTTGTATTATAGTCTGTTAAAATCTTTTCATACTTCACTTTTGTGAGCTGGAAGTATTCGATGGCAATTTCACGATTGGGATGGGTAATGAATACGGCATGAAAGAAAGCTTTTTTACGTTGTATGTACTTTAAGACAATCACAAAGAATTTATGAATCTTCATATTGTTTGATTTAACATCTTCAAAGTCATTGTACAATGTGTCTAACAAATTGATGTATTTCTTTTTATGGTAATTTTGAATAATATCATATAAATCATATTTATCTTTAAAGTTAGCGTAAAATGTTGAACGGTTTACATTGCTATGTGCACAAATTAATTTTGTAGTAATAGCTTCAAAAGGATATTGTTCAAGTAGATGGACAAAATTAAAAATAATTCTATATTTCGCACGATTTTTCATTTGTAAAGTCACCTGTATTTGTTTTGTTACGAAAAACCAACAATTTTGTTAGATGTGTTGGTGTTTTTTTACTGCTGATGTCTCTATAATAGATAAAGTGAATTTTAAAAGCAAATAGGAGGAAATGTTTAGATGAAAAAATTGATTTTAATCAATGTGATTACAATCGTTGTTTTAGCAGTTATTGGTATCATTGGCTTCCATTTTTATAACAATGCGACAAGCTATGTAACGACTGATAATGCTAAAGTTGACGGTAAACAAATTAAAATTGCAAGTCCAACATCAGGTCAAATTAAATCATTTGATGCTAAAGAAGGGGACAAGCTAAGTAAAGGTGACAAAGTAGCTACAGTCGTTGGGAAAAGCGAAAGTGGCGATACACAATCAATGGATATCAAAATGCCACAAAACGGTACAATCGTAAAAACAGATGGTGCTGAAGGTTCTATGGCACAAGCTGGAAATCCAATCGCTTATGCATACAATTTAGATGAATTATATATTACTGCGAATGTTGATGAAAAAGACGTCAGCAGTATTGAGAAAGGTAACGACGTAGATGTTACAATTGATGCGCAAGGTACAACAGTGAGTGGTAAAGTTGAACATGTTGGTCAAGCAACAGCAAATAGCTTCTCATTAATGCCATCTTCTAATAGTGACGGTAACTACACGAAAGTATCTCAAGTCGTTCCTGTAAAAATTTCTCTTGATTCTACACCATCAAAAGATGTTGTTCCTGGTATGAACGCTGAAGTTAAAATTCATAAAAACTAAGGGGGTCAAAATATGACTACGACCTTCATTATTGGTTATATTGTTGTAGCGCTCATATTTATTGGCCTTATTAACTTTTTCGTGGTTAAATCACGCAAAAAGAATAAAAATAAAGGGCAATTCAAGGAACAACGCAATCTACAAGATTCTAAGAGTCAACAATCTAAATTTAAAATAAGTGATTTAGACAAAGAAGAAATGTCTAAAAATGGGTTTAATCAAAGTAAGTCAAATGACATTGAAGATGATAAACGTAAACATCAATTCAATGATACAACAGAACACATTGCAACGACAGAAACAGGAGATACGTCTGATAAGCTACAACACGCTGATGAAACATCACATGGTGTCAATCAAGGAGATGATGCACATGATGCTATTAATCCGAACTCTGTAGAAGGACGTGTCAATGAACAAATCAAGAATCAAAATGAAGATTTTGTCTTTGGCAAAAATGTTACACGTGCTCAAATTATAGCAGCGATGTTATTTGGTATGTTTATTGCTATCTTAAACCAAACATTATTAAACGTGGCATTACCGCGTATTAATACTGAATTCAACATTTCAGCATCAACTGGTCAATGGTTGATGACAGGATTTATGTTAGTAAATGGTATCTTGATACCTATCAGTGCGTTTTTATTCAATAAATATTCTTATCGTAAATTATTTATTATCGCGCTTACATTATTTACACTGGGTTCATTAGTTTGTGCGATTTCTACAAACTTCCCAATTATGATGACAGGACGTGTATTGCAAGCCATTGGTGCTGGTATATTAATGCCACTTGGATCTAACGTTATTGTGACAATTTTCCCACCTGAACGCCGTGGTGTAGCCATGGGTACAATGGGGATTGCCATGATTTTAGCTCCTGCAATCGGTCCAACACTTTCTGGTTATATCGTTCAAAACTATCACTGGAATGTGATGTTTTACGGTATGTTCATTCTAGGATTAATTGCTATTATCATAGGGTTTATTTGGTTTAGATTATATCAACGCACAACAAATCCTAAAGCCGATTATCAAGGTGTTGTATACAGTACAATTGGTTTCGGTGCCTTATTATACGGCTTCAGTGAAGCTGGTAACAAAGGCTGGGGCTCAACAGAAATCATCGTGATGTTTATTCTTGGTGCAGTATTTATTACGTTATTTGTTATTCGTGAATTAACAATGAAAGCACCGATGTTAAATCTTGAAGTTTTGAAATCATCAACGTATACATTGACTACAATTATCAATATGGTAGTCATGATGAGTTTATTTGGTGGTATGATTTTATTACCGATTTATTTACAAAACTTACGTGGTTTCTCAGCTTTAGATTCAGGATTACTTATGTTACCTGGTGCGCTTGTGATGGGTGCTTTAGGTCCAGTAGCTGGTAAATTGCTTGATACAGTAGGTCTTAAACCGTTAGCTTTATTTGGTATTGCAGTGATGACTTATGGTACGTATGAATTAACAAAACTTAATTTAGATACACCTTATATGCATATTATGAGCATTTACATTATCCGCTCATTTGGTATGGCATTTGTAATGATGCCATTGATGACTGCGGCAATTAATGCGTTACCACCACGTCTCATTTCACATGGGAATGCATTTTTAAATACGATGCGTCAATTGGCTGGATCAATCGGAACAGCGATATTAGTCACTGTTATGACTACCCAAACAACGCAACATTTTAATGCATTTTCTACAGAATTAGACAAAACAAATCCTGTTGTTCAAGACCATATGCGTGAACTTGCAACACAATACGGAGGAGAACAAGGCGCAATGAAAGTACTATCTATGTTCGTCCAAAAAATATCATCCGTAGATGGAATCAACGACGCATTCTGGATTGCAACAGCACTTAGCATACTCGCATTCATCCTAAGCCTATTCCTAAAAAGCAAGAAAAAAAGCAGACGCAGAACACGACAAAATGATGTCCAAAGAACATATATAGGGGCCCCAACAAAGAGAATTTCGATCAGAAATTCCACGAACAACGCAAGTTGGGGTGGGGCCCCAACAAAAAGACCTTTCCAAAAGAAAGTCAACGAACAATGCGAGTTAGGGTGGCTGAGACGGCACCCTAGGAAAGCGAAGCATTCAATACGAAGTATTGTGAAAATAGAGAACAGCAGCAAGATATTTTCTAATTGAAAATAATCTTACTGCTGTTTTTCTTAGATTTATGTCCCAGACCCACTCATTTTCATATTTAGTAGCTATATCATAGGTTTATAATCGCTTAATTTGACGTTTACTTCTAAAGAATAAACTTAAGAATATCAATGCTAAACAACAGATAAGTAAAATAATGGCATTATGTGTAGCATCTGCTTCTATGATAACTTGATCCGGCGTGATTTGTACGTAAGCATTATTTAACAACTTTGCTATACGTTGTGCCAAATAATCAATAGCAATCATAAAATATACGACTATTGCCAACATGCTTGCAATAGACAAAAAGTTAAGTAATTTAAGCAATGTACGATTAAATAGTAAAGTTAATATTGTTAATATTAAACTTAAAATGCATAAGCCAAAGAAAATATTGAATAACATGTTTATTTGTTCAATCACTGACTTTAATTGCTCTATATGTTCAGGTTTAATGGATAAGGCTTCTAATTGTTTGGCTATATCACTTAAACCGAGTCCATTTAACTTGGTAACTTGATCCGAGTTAATGCTCAATTCAGTTAAATTTGATAATGATTGCTTAAAGTTTTTGAGCTGTGTATAACCTACTTCTGTATCTTTTAAGCCAAAAATAAAAAGAGGTTGTTTATACATACTATAGCCACTTATGGCGGTAAGCACTAAGACGATAAAATGAATAATGATACTAACCCAAGAACGTTTCTTAGTCGTTTGTAACTGATAATCTGGTTGATATTGTGTACGTTGATACGTTGGGTGTTGTGAACGGGATTGTTCCATTATGATACTCCTTTTTAGTATTTGATTGTTTTCTATGTTGTATTATTTTATACTAGCTTTGATATAATAATAAAATATAACTAAGTTGGTCTTTTTAAATACTTATTTCAAATATATATCATACATTATATCGCTGAAAAAGCACGAAAAAAATTACGATAATATTAAATTCTGCAGAAAATCAGGCAATTTTTAGGGGTTGACATACATGAGAACTTATATGATGAATCGTGTGGTAAATAAGTATTTACTGCATAATCGTTCAATTCAATTTAAGGATGAGGGACAATTTAATCAATTTATGGAGAAAAGAAGAAATGCTAATCGCTTAAAGCATAAACAACCTTCAACATTAAATGTTAAATCAAATTTAGATAAATTAATGTTAGATGATATGCAAGTATTTCGATTCAATTTTAGACATGAAACAGGTAAGAAAATCCTTTATCTTCACGGTGGTTACAATACGTTACAACCCTCGCCATTTCATTGGCGCTTGATGGATAAATTAACATTAGCCACGTTATATGAGGTCGTGTTACCTATTTATCCTAAAGCACCGGAATTTCATATTGATGATACTTTTAAAGCGATACAGGCAGTTTATGAACAATTAGTGGATGAAGTAGGTGCTGAAAATATAGTAGTTATGGGTGATGGTACTGGAGGCGCGCTCGCATTAAGCTTTGTCCAATCTCTTATCAAACAGCAGTTGCCAATGCCACGTAAATTGTATTTATTGTCACCATTATTGGATGCTACATTAAGTAACCCAGAAATTACAGAAAAACTTCAACAACAAGATCAATTTGTTAATCGACAAGGTGTTCATGATATTTTATCAGTGTGGGCAGCTGGAAAGCCTTTGAACAATGCTGAAATATCACCAATTAATGGCAATCTTGAAGGCTTACCACCGATTGTTATGTTTGGTGCAGGAAAGGAAATCTACTATCCTGATATGGAACGCTTGGATTTTTATTTAAGTGAGCACCGACAACCGATTGAGTTCTTTAGATATCCCAAAATGATACATGACTTTTCGTTATTTCCTATTCATGAATCACACAAAGTAGTGAAACAAATTGCACAAACGATAGATAATGATTTGAGATAGGCCTATATAGGCTTATCTTTTTTATTGTTAGTTTAAAAAACGTCAATGCGTGTTTTAATATGCTTTAAAATAGAGCGTTGACCATCTCTATGTGCTTCTTGTGACAATTGTTCAGGCAATTCTTTAGCCATGATAGCCAAATTTTTTATTTTTGAGTCTTGTTCAGTCAACAGATGTAATTTGTCTTCAATTAGCGTCATCAAAGTATGTGAATCTTGAGATTCGACATTGTACTGTAGCCAATCTAGTGCCTGCTTTTGTCCTTGATAATAGCTCATATTTAGTGCTCTACGTAATAACTCTGTACTAGGTCCATTCATAAACATATCTTTAGTTTGATTCATATCTATAAGGTTGAGCTTTAAATCATCATGCAAATCTAAGAGATATGATTTTATTTTTTCTATGCTAGATTTTGTCATTGTGTTCATCCTTTATTCGGTATTCCGATTTGATGCCCTAATTGTTTAGGCCACTGAGATATGTCTTGTGTCTTGTAATATGATGTCATTTCTGTGAAATAAGGTTCTGGGAATGCTGCTGCCTTGCGCGTAGTTGAATCAATACCAAGCATCATAACTTCATTAGTCGCTGCCAAAGTGCCGTTCTCTTTTATTAATTTCAAGAAAAAGTGTATGCGCTTATCGTCATAGTTATATATGAAAAGTTGTATTATATAGTGTTCTCCTAGCGACATTTCGGCTAAATAAGTTGTATGTTCTTCGACAGTAAATATTGTATAATGCAGCGCTTGTCGTTCTGCTAGAGACAATCCGTGAGTATAATTGAATTGGTTGATTGCATCGCTAAAAATATAATTGTAATCGGCATCATGCATATGTGCATTATGATCAATTTGTGATTGTTGTACCATGCCTTGTACTGTAAATATCATCGCTTATCCTCCATCTTTCTATGTTAGTTCTATCATACTAAATAAAATTAGCACATACACATGATTGAATTCATGGTAAAATAAACAACGAACGTTGCTGAAGTGGGAGGAAATATGTATGAGTATAACGATTAGATACCAAACACCACACACATCATTGACAACAGTACCTGATATTGCAGATGTACCTAGAGATGCAACGATTGTTTGGTATGATTTTGAAGATGCAACTGCCAAAGAGAATGATTTTTTGCGTGAAAATTTTGATTTTAACTATTTAGAAATTGATGATACAATTACGGGCGTCCCACGCGTGAAATATAAAGCATACGACGACTATCAATATATCGTGTTTCATAGTATCAATAGTGATGATTATTCACCACGTGCACTCAATGTCTTTTTAAAAAATAATTTATTAGTGACCTATCATCACAAGCATTTTTCATCATTGATGAAGGTAGCAAAATGGAATGCTTATCATCATGATGGTGAACTAGACTGCGCAGATATTGTTATTCATATATTAGATATGATGGTGGATAAATATTTTGATTTTGTGTATGACATTGAAGAAAAGGTTTATAACTTTGAAGATAAGCATGTGGATGATGCTTTAAGTAAAAAGGTGATGGACAACGTCTTTAAATTAAGATCTGACCTTATAAAAATTAAACGAGTCATGTTTCCAATGCAAGAATTGGTGGAAACAATCAAGAGCGAAGGTAATTTAATTGTAGATAGCAAGCATTCGATGTATATCCAACATATCGATGACCATTTGATTAAACAAAGTAATATTATTCGTACATCGCAAGAGATGACAAATGAAATCAGGGAGAATTATGAATCATATTCATCATTTAGAATGAATAGCATCATGCAAATATTAACCCTTGTATCAGTTATCTTTTCTCCATTAACTTTTATTGCAGGTGTTTATGGAATGAACTTTGATAACATGCCTGAATTAAGATGGCATTACAGCTATTATATTTGTTTAGTTGTCATGCTAGTTATCGCGATTGCATTAATTATCTTTTTTAGAAAAAAACGTTGGTTTTAATAATAGATATTGTACGGTAAACCTTTAATAAAGGATGGTAAATGAATGAGTAATTTTCAAAGAGAACAAAGAAAAAATGAGCACGTAGAAATTGCTATGGCACAACAGGATGCACCGGCGTCAGATTTCGATAGAGTGCGTTTTGTTCATCATTCTATTCCACACATTGATGTAGCACAAGTGAATTTATCGACACACACTTCCAACTTTAAGCTGGATTATCCGCTATATATTAATGCGATGACTGGTGGCAGTGAATGGACGAAACAAATTAATGAAAAATTGGCTACTGTGGCACGGGAAACTGGCCTTGCCATGGCTGTGGGATCGACACACGCTGCATTGCGAAACCCTGATATGATAGAGTCATTTCGAATTGCACGGCAAGTAAATCCTGAAGGTGTCATTTTCAGCAATGTTGGGGCTGATGTACCTGTTGAGCGTGCAGTCGAAGCGGTTGAATTGATGGAGGCTCAAGCATTACAAATCCATGTCAATGCACCACAAGAACTTGTGATGCCAGAAGGTAATCGGACATTCGCAAGTTGGATGGATAATATTGCTAAAATGATTAACCATGTTCCGGTACCGGTTATCATTAAAGAGGTAGGCTTTGGATTCAGTAAAGAAACATTTAAGGCATTAAAAGACATCGGTGTGACTTACGTTGATGTAAGTGGCAGGGGAGGCACTAACTTTGTCTCAATAGAAAATGAACGACGCAGTAATAAAGATATGAATTATTTAGCTAATTGGGGACAATCCACGGTAGAATCATTGCTTGAAAGCCAAGCATATCAATCTTCACTCAATATATTTGCTAGCGGTGGTATAAGAACGCCACTAGATGCCATCAAGAGTTTGGCATTAGGTGCTAAAGCAGTAGGGATGTCTCGCCCATTTCTAAATCATGTTGAAAATGAAGGTGTGGAACAAACGATCACTTTTGTTGCACAATTTACAACCCAAATGCAACAAATTATGACGATGTTAAATGCGCCAGACATTGAAGCATTAAAGCAATCACAACTTATTTTTGATCAACAACTTTTATCTTGGATGGAACAGCGTCATATTGATATAGATAGAGGCTTATAGACCATATTAATACGGGGCCATGTATATTAATCATAAAATATAAAATAAAGCGCCATAGCACCTCATTTCAGCGTGTGTTACATGTTGTATGTGTGTGCTATGGTGCTTTATTATGTCAAAAAATCTATTTCCAAGTATCTATCGCTGCACGCATATTCTTTTTAGGTATTCTCGAAACATATGGATTACCTTTAACTGTATAACGTAGAGGTTTTGATGTCCATATACCTTTGTTAGGTATTCCAATTCGTGCACTTGCTTCAATTTCACGTGGATATTTACGATTTTTTGTGTCTATGGATAGGCGTCCGACGTTCAATAGTGTTCCATCAATGGCACGTGGAATATGAAATGCTTTTGTCCATTTTCCAGGTCCATTTGTTAATTCATAGCCGTGCTTACCACGATTCATTTTCATAGCTTCAATACCATCGACAGGTTCAATTGCACGTATGAGCACCCCTTCAGGTACACCCGCTTGTTGTGTGACAAAATTAATTAATAAATGGGTGTGCATGATATGTCCATAAATCGTGCCACCACGTTGGTATAAGGATGTAACCTTAGGAGTTTGTTTACCCCCAAAGCCATGTGCTGCACGATCATCAAAGCCTAAATAAGCTTCTGTTTCTACTATATATCCAGAATAAATTTGGCCATCATCATTATAAATCACTTTGACACCTAATAATGCTTTAGCAGTATCTATGGTACTAGGGACGATGAAATCCATTACATTCTCCTTTTAGTGAATTTGTATTATATCTTTAACTTTACCAAAGTCAGTCATAGAATTGTATTGAAATCGAAGTTTAGCAGTGAATTTGATCTTTTGTTCTTAAAAAGAGACACTTTATGCCAGCAAATGAATTGGTATAGAAACACAATAAAAAATAGAATTATTCCTTGGAAATGTCATATATATTTGACTTTGGTTCGTCATTTACGTATGATTTAATTAAGAGTTAATGTGAAAGAAGTGGTGACACGCTTGAATAAAGTAAAAGTATATCGTGGTTATTCTAAAATATCTCAACTGGAATTAGCTAGAGCTGTTGGTGTGTCAAGACAAACAATAAATATGATTGAAAATGGCAAATACAATCCATCATTAAAACTATGTGTAAATATAGCTAAAACTTTGGGCACAACGTTAGATACATTATTTTGGGAAAATGATACTTAGAGATATTGTTATATAGTTAATAAGCTGAAAATTTCATTTTATTTAAAAGGCTATGAAAAATTGTAAGTGATTACATCGAAATTTGGAATAGGAAGTTGTAATTTTTTTACTAAAAAACCATGGAAGAATTGCGAATATTGGCGATAATTTGTGGCATATTAAGTAAAAAAGTGTAACAATGTATAAGTGTATAATGGCTTTTCACCATAAAGAAAACGTAAAATTATGAATAATAAGCTAAGTAGATAACGATAGCTCATGTTCTTAGTCACGGAATTATGTGATAAAGATGGGGCTAATTCGTTAGGTTATATTTTAAGGGTATGATTTAAGAAGTCTGATTTTTTAGTTGCAGTATAATTGTAAATTTTAGTTTTAAGTATTACAATCAATCATTTTCAGCATTAGGTAAATGGATGATGCCCAGATATTTATATATCCGCTTTGTTTAACGGGCTTTAATTTTAATACAAAATACAATTTGTATTCTGTGCGTGATGTCATTGCCTAACAGCACTTAGTTGGACATAGTTAAGAGGGAGACGTAAGTAATTATGATAGTTGAAGTAGAAAAGCAAAGACATGGTATCGACCTTATTAAAATTGACAATAATGAAACAAGCATCGTCTTTTCAAATTATGGTGCAAGAATTGTCGCTTGGAAATTTCATGACAATAATATCGTCTTAGGTAATCGTGTAGAAGCTGATGAATTTTATCTAAATAATCCATTGAAATTTGGTGCAACAATAGGTCGTTATAGCGGTCGAATTGAGGCAGGCGCTTTTAAGCTTAATCAAGATCGCTATCAACTTGAACAAAATGATGGGCTTAACCATATCCATGGTGGTTCAAATGGATGTGATCAAGTCCTATTTGACTATGACATCGTTGAAGGAATAAGCGATGTAAAAGTTATTTTCAAGGCAAAATTAAATGCTAGTGATGACGGTTATCCAGGAGAATTAGCGCTTAAAGTGATACATCATTATGATATAGAACATCGTTGGACGATTACTTATGAAGCTGAAACGACGGCTACAACTATATTTAATCCAACGAATCATGTCTACTTTAATTTGAATAGAGATAACAATGTTATTGATAATCATCAAATACATGCGAAAGACTTAAAGATGTATTTATTAAACCGTCAACATTTCTTATTGAATGACACACTTATAAACTTAACATCTCAATTTGGTTCAGACCATATTACATTTCAAGAAATTTTTCAGGCGCATCAAGATGATATTAAGCAACAAATGGAACGTTATCAAGGGTTAGACCATCCATTTGAACTAAGCGAACAAACATTGTCTGTAGAAAATGGAGAGTTCAAATTACAAATAGATACAGATATGCCTTATGTTGTGATATACACGATGAATCATCCAGAAACTTGGGAGAGCCAGTTAAATATATATAAACCGCATTCAGGTTTTACATTAGAAACACAATTTTTACCCAATGATATAAATTATTTTGGTCAACAAGCACCGTCTATTTTAAGAGCTGGCCAACAATTTTCTTCAACAACAAGTTATCAAATTAATGAGCAATAAGAAAAGAGCATGATAAGTGTCAACCATCAACAGTTGACACTTATCATGCTCTTTATTCATTTAATAGAATTATATTATTTACAGGCACGATGATATAGGCGAGATAACTTTTCCCGTCTGCTAGGAGATAGATAAGGATTATTTAAAGCATAAGATATACGTGAAATATTTTTTCGATCGTTGTAATAAATATCATTTAACTCATAAACAGATAATCTTGACGCTTTATTTGCTTGAGTAAGTAATTCTAGATTATCTTCTTGAGAAACATAGCCTTCCTGTATCACTCTAAAATAAAATCCTGTCTTTCCTGAAGCTGTCATGCGTTTGACTAAGTCAGGAATTTGATATTTAGCTTGAATTTTCCAGCAAGGTTCACGCATTTCTGAGACTTCTAATATCGCTTCACCTAAACGATATTGGTTTCCAAAATAAACATCTCGTTCATCTATATGCTTTACCGTAACATTTTCCCCGAACATGGCGTAGGTAACTGTGCTAAATCTTCTTTATACATATCGTAATTTGATTGACTAAAACAGCAAACTGCTTTATGAGGACCACCGTGGTCTTTGTATGCTTGTTCATCTTCAGAAAACCCTTCAGTAGATAGCCACATGCGACCAGCAAATGGTATTTTATCTAACGCTGAAATCATGGGCTTTTTTGTACTATAAGGCAAGTGTTGGATTTTACCAGTAGAAATAGCAACAACAGGTATCATTGTTTGTCTCCTTTTTAAGTTTTATTGACAGCTTACTATAAATGTTCATAAAGTAGCAATGCTTTTAGTGAATTTGCATATATCAACTGTATCTTTTAAAAGTTGTCATGTACAATGAAAGGGAATACAACAATAGAGAAGGGGTTCCAATTACGATGCTAGACACAAAACAATTGAAACTATTAACAACTGATGACGCTGTTGCTCAAATCAAGGATGAAATGATTTTAGGCATTGGTACAGGTAGTACAATAGAACTACTCATTCCTAAAATCGCTGACAAAATTAAACGTGATCATTTAACAATTAAAGGTGTATGTACATCCAATAAAACGGCCATATTAGCAAAAGAGCAGCAGATTGATATTGTCGATATTAATGATATTACATATATTGATTTAGCAATCGACGGCGCAGATGAAGTAGATCCACAGTTGAATTTGATTAAAGGCGGTGGAGGGGCACTGTTCAGAGAAAAGGTGATAGATGAACTAGCAGCACGCTTTGTCGTTTTAGTTGACGAACAGAAAGTTGTAAATTATTTGGGTGAAACATTTCGATTACCAGTGGAAGTAGATAAATTTAATTGGCAATTAATAAAAGCAAAAATAGAAGATTATGGTCATATTCGTACGGAATTACGCATACGTGACGATGTACCGTTTATTACAGATAATGGGAATTATATTCTTGATTGTGAGTTGACAACAGAATTGGATCCTTATCAATTGCATGAATATTTAATTCATCTTACGGGTGTTTTAGAAACAGGATTCTTTTTAGATATTGCGGATCAAGTAATTGTTGGTACGCAACAAGGTGTTAAAATAAAAAATAAATAAAAAAACAGGAAGCCAACGTTTGTGTTTGGCTTCCTGTTTTTAGTTACTTGTCTTGCTCTTTGTCTGTTGCTGTGGGTGAAGCTTTTTGCGCGTCTTGTATTTCTTGATGCGCATCAGCAACGACAGAAGATTGTCGATTATATTTAGAGTCTGTGTCATTGTTATGTTGTTCAGGTTTAGTATTATCAGAATCAGCTGTTTGTTCAGATGGTGTTTCCTGAACTTCGGTTGCTGTTTCTAAGTTATTATCAGCTTCGTGTTGTTCAGGTTGATAATTAGCTTCTGATTGATTTTCACTTGTTGGCGTTGATGTTGGGGTCTGTTCAATATCGTTCTTCATTTCTGATGAGGTTGTACCTTTTTCAGAATCTTCACTTGGTGTTGTAACAGTTGCTGTTTCTTCAGTATCATCGTCTCCAATATGATCTAAATAATTATTGGGATCTACTTCGTCCAGACTTTGATCTGTTGTACGATAAATAAAATATCTGATAATCATAGTGAAGATAATATAGACGATTGCTACGGCTGCTGTTGTTAAGGCAATTACTTTCATTGAGAAAAGGTCTCCCGTTTCTTCACTAAATAGAAAGACAGGAATAAACGTCATCAAACCGTGAAAGGCTGTTGCGATATAAATAGTACGTCCATTTGTATCATGAATCAGCTCACCAACAATCATTGAAAAGGCAAAGGTATATAAAAAGTTATAGTCTGTATACTCTAAATTATATGTTGTATTAATTGTCCAAATTGCATACATTAAACCTACAATGATAGAAGCAATAAACGTATTTACCTTAGATTCTACAACTGTTTGTAAATATGAACGGAAGCCGAACTCTGCAAAGAAAGCCATCATTAGATGACCAATTAATACGGCTAATACAGTTACAGATAAATTTGATGCTTGTAATAAAATAAAGCTATCCGCCATTGTATTAAATATCACCATACCGATGATAAAAATAACTAAAGGTAAAATAAGAGCTAATAACAGACGATTAATAACTGTTAAACTAATTGTAAATTTTAACCCGGAAAGTTGGGCACGCTTATTTTTAAAGATTAGAATACAGATAACTGCTGAAATAAAAGGTGCTAAACGAGATGCATCAAATAAAAAAGGTTTAACACCAAACATAGGTTGATAATCTCGAAGGATTAAAGTGAGTGCCATCGTAACAATAAAGAATACAAATATTGTTAAAGCCCACTGGAACCCGGAAATTCTATTGTTTTTCATTTATGTAACCTCCAATAGGGTAACCATCCAAATCTCTTTCTTTAACATTATACATATTAAGCCGATAGAAATAAATTATTCCATTAATTTATCATCAAACTGTAATAGTCTTGCATTATTTTACACATTTAAAAGTAAGATACTCATCATTTGTTAGAATAATTTGACAATTGTGTTAATCTATTATACATAAGGGCAATAGATATGTCACAATCTCGATTTTTATTTTATATTGCACAATGGGCTGGTCAATATGGTCAAAACATTATGGCAGTATTAGCTTCTGTACGAATTACAATATTTCTAAATACATTTGATAGCAGAACAATCAAACATATGCTGCACCCATGATTCGGTTAATAGTAATGGGTGTTTCTATAATATTAATTTTAATCACACTTAATTTAGTTATCGGAGCCGTGTGAGGAACAATTATCCATGACGTGATTTACTTTTTTAGAAAGGACGTAGATATACATGCTTAATTATAATGATATTGTTAATTGGCGTCGGATGTTTCATCAATATCCTGAACTTTCTAATGATGAATTTGAGACGACAAAGCGGATTCGCCGCATTTTACAGCAATATGACATCCGCATCTTAGATATACCAATGGCTACCGGTTTAGTAGCTGAAATTGGGCAAGGATTACCTTGTATAGCAGTTAGAACAGACATTGATGCATTACCTATTGATGAGCAAGTTAACCATGCGTTTACCTCTACAAATGAAGGGGTGATGCATGCTTGTGGACATGATATTCACATGGCATCCATTTTGGCAGTGGCTGTCCAATTAAAAGCACTCGAAACAAGTTTGCAAGGTACCGTACGGATATTATTCCAACCTGCTGAAGAACTGGGTTATGGTGCTAAAGTTTTAGCGCAAACCTCAGCTTTAAATAACGTATCAGCTGTGCTAGGTTTTCACAATTATCCTACGCTGGGGATTAATCAATTTGCGATTAAATCTGGTGCAATGACATCTAATGTAGACCATTTTGAATTTAAAATACTTGGTAAAGGTGCACATGCAGCTAAGCCAGAGCAAGGTAACGATCCTGTTATCGTACTTGGACAATTGATTACCAGCTTACAATCAATAGTTAGTAGAAATATTTCTGCATTTGACAGCGCTGTTGTGACAATAGGTGAAGTATCGGCAGGTAACACATGGAATGTTATTCCTGATGATGCTTATGTTCAAGGTACCGTTAGAACATTTGATGCAGCAATCCAAAGTAAAATTGAGCAACGAATGCAAGATATTGCGACTGGTTTAGAAAACTTGTTCCACGTTAAGATAGAATTGAATTACACACGATTACCTGGTGCGGTGTATAATGATGAACATTTGACACTAGAAGCAATAAAAGCAGCTCAAAAAGTAGGCTACGATGTCACAACTCTGGAACTGCCCGTTACGATTGGAGAAGATTTTTCCGGTTTATTAGATAAACGACCTGGTGTATTTGCATTTATTGGTTCTAATAGCGATTATGATCTACATCATCCTAAATATGATCCAGATGAACATATTTTAGAAAAAGCACCTGACTATTTTATAACATTGATTCAACAATTATTAGCTAATGCAGAAGAGTAAGAAATTTTATTGTTCATGATTAACGTGTTATCTAACTTGGGTATAAAACTACTAGCTCATTAATTAGGAGATGACCGTTATGGAACAAAAAGATCCAAGAACGAAATATAAATACAGTCTTTACGAAAAACAAGAACAACCGTTACCCGGATTGCAATCAGAGATGACACCTGAACCAGATTGTGG
This sequence comes from Staphylococcus sp. HMSC059F04, assembly GCF_001812565.1. NCBI lineage: Bacteria > Bacillati > Bacillota > Bacilli > Caryophanales > Staphylococcaceae > Staphylococcus > Staphylococcus sp. HMSC059F04. The sequence goes on from NZ_KV809464.1 coordinate 89,554, forward strand.
CGAAACTTCATATGTGGGGCATGGTCGCTTACAAGGATATAATATGCTTGTAACAGGTGCGGACTCTGCGATTGGTCGTGCTGCTGCAATTGCTTATGCTAAAGAAGGTGCAAACGTTGCGTTAAACTATTTACCTAGAGAGGAACAGGATTCGTTAGAAGTAAAGGAAGTAATTGAAAAAGCTGGACAACGTGCGGTTCTTCTGCCGGGAGACCTCAGAAATGAACAATTTAATTATGATTTGGTCGAACAAGCGTATCATTCTTTAGGTAGTTTAAATAATATTACGCTCGTTGCTGGACATCAACAATATCATGACGATATTCATGGTTTTACAACAGAACACGTGAAAGAGACATTTGAAACAAACGTATATCCAGTCTTTTGGACGATACAGAAAGCGCTAGATTATTTACAACCCGGAGCTACAATTATAACGACTTCTTCTGTACAAGGTTATAATCCGAGTCCAATATTACATGATTATGCGGCATCTAAAGCAGCAATTATTTCACTTACTAAAAGTTTCTCTGAAGAATTGGCAGATAAAGGGATACGAGTGAATTGTGTAGCACCAGGACCATTTTGGTCACCATTACAAATTACCGGTGGACAACCGCAAGAAAAAATCCCAGAATTTGGTCAACAAACGCCTTTAAAACGTGCTGGTCAACCCGTTGAATTAGCTGGCACATACGTGTTACTTGCTTCAGAAGACGCGAGCTATATAACAGGTCAAGTATTCGGTGTAACGGGTGGTATTCAAATTAATTAATATTATTAAGCATTGGTTCATTTTCTAAGATAGAAAATGAAAACAGCTTAGTAAGCTCCTTTCAAAGTAAACATGGAGGAAATGTAGACTTTGGAAGGAGTTATTTATGTTGATTGCAATTAGAAATATATTTAGCTATATGCTATTAATAAAGCTATAAATGTATTCAAAGGATGAGTAGATGTCAGCAGAAAATTTAATTAGAGGACTTGCATTTACCTATTTTATAATTGGTTGTGCGATGATGTATATACTTGAATTGGATAGAAAGATGTTAGTATTCTTTGCGGTACCAGCAATACTTACAGTGGTTTTTGCGCAATTATTTGAAGTGAATAAACATATTAATCAAGACCAGATATGGTTAACACCATTTTGGGATAGAGTCATGGCTGTAGTGTCTATAATATGTTATGGTCTGGCGTTTGTGCTAGTGTTTATTGGACCATATCCAAACGTTGCTTTTCAATTAATCTCAATTGTTATTACGATAGCAATTTCACTTTTCTTAGATTCAAAACTTGGTTTGAATCGTAACATATTAAGTCAGGATAGCCAGAAACACAAAAAGCATGTACCTAAAGCACAATATTTAAAAATACGATATTTGGTTATTACAGTAATGGTAGTAAGTGTTGTAACGATTTTAATTTCAGGGTTCTATCGTTGGACCGTAATATTAGGATTAGCATTCACCATGTTATTTATTGGCGTTATTGTGTTTATTATTTTTAATGACCATTATGAACATGAAGATTTCATATGATTTTGATATTTATATTGACGACGAGGTATTTCTCTAGTACGGTAAATGATACCTAAGTATATAATGATAGAAGTTTGACAGAAGTTATGTTGTGTTTCTTTAATTGAAATGATATAAGTGGTACAACTGCGGGGGCGGGTACAAGCTAAATTTGGCTTGAATTTTCCGCCCCCATAAAGATGACGAAGAAGAAAAAATATTTGCTCAATACCGCTAAATGTCATAGATGTATGAATAATATCCATGAAATGACGATGTGTTTTTATATGGGAAAGGAAGATAAGTAATGACTAAAGAGAAACAAAATGGTCATGCGTGGGCACTGTTGCCACTATTATTATTTGTTTTATTATTTTTAGGTGTGGGGATTATTTCTGGAGATTTCACTACCATGCCGCTTAATGTAGCTATAACTGTAACCGTCGTTGTGGCACTGCTAATGAACCGTAAAGAACGGTTTGCAAAAAAAATTGAAGTATTTACTAAGAGTGCCGGACATTCTAATATTATTTTGATGATGCTTATTTTTATTTTGGCAGGTGCTTTTTCGACAACCACTGAAAAAATGGGCGGTGTTGCATCGACCGTCAATTTAGGTTTATCACTTATTCCGCAAAACTTAATTATTGTGGGCTTGTTCGTGATTTGTATGTTCGTGTCTATTTCAATGGGGACGTCAGTTGGCACAGTGGCAGCGATAGCTCCAGTAGGATACGGATTTGCGCAAGCTACAGATGTGCCAACCGCGCTTGCAATGGCTACTGTTGTTGGTGGTGCTATGTTTGGTGATAATCTATCAATGATTTCAGACACAACTATTGCTGCAGTGCGTACCCAGAAAACACATATGAAAGATAAATTTAAAGTTAATTTTAAAATTGTATTACCTGGTGCATTGCTAACGATTGTAATTCTATTCTTATTAACACATGGTGTAGCGATAGATTCAACAAAAAATTACGATTATCATTTAGTAAAAGTTATCCCTTATGTATTGGTACTAGTGCTCGCATTGATAGGTGTTAACGTTATTATTGTCTTAATTGGCGGGACTGCATTATCAGGTATCATTGGTTTAATAGATGGTTCGTTTGGATGGAAAGGCTTGCTTAAAGCGATATCAGAAGGGATTATAGGCATGGAAGATATTGCGATGATTGCGCTTTTAATCGGTGGTCTAGTAGGTTTAATTGAACATAATGGCGGCATAAGTTGGCTGCTAAATTTTGTTCGTTCTAAAGTGAAATCTAAACGCGGTGCACAATTTGGTATAGCGAGTTTAGTTAGTGTTGCTGATATCGCAACTGCTAACAACACAATTTCTATTATTATGTCAGGTCCACTTGCAAAAAGTATTGCTGATGAATACGATGTTGATCCTAGAAAGTCGGCGAGTATATTAGATATATTTGGCAGCTGTTTTCAAGGATTATTACCTTATAGTCCACAAGTGATATCGGCAGCTGGAGTAGCTGGGATTTCACCATTTTTACTTGTACCATACAGTATTTATCCAATATTATTAGGTGTGTGTGGCTTAGCGTCCATTATCTTTTTATATCCAAAACTAAAAGCAAAATAGTGCTTGGAGATATGAAAGTATTAAAATCTACTTTGGTAAATTAATATATTTGTGATACAACTATTTTGGTGTGAGTTAAAAATACGTTAAAATAGAATTGAGTATGAAAGTAGGTGTATGGAAAAGTGGCTAAATATAATGTAGAAGATGAGTATGTTCAAATTCATATTGAACGATTATTAAAATATTCGCCTTCCTTAGTTTATCAAGCATGGACAACAGCGTCTTTACTTAAACAATGGTTTATGACGTCTCAGCGTACCAATCAAACATTTGATGTCGACGTAGCAGAAAATGGTAAATATCGAATTGTTGATAAACGCAATGGCAAAGCAAATGTTATAGAAGGAACTTTTGAAGTATTGATAGAGAACCAATATATTAAAATGACTATTGGAATGCCAGGGCTTAGCGATGCTGAAGATATGATTGAAGTTGAATTTGTTGAACGAGAAACAGGCGGTACACAACTCTTGTTTAATTATCAATCTTTAGTGGCACGTGAACGACGCTTAACTAATCTCGAATATAAGCAGAAGAAAAAAGAATATCATGACTCAACGGTTCATGGCTTTGAACTTATGTTTGATAAAATGAATCAAGTACTTGCGGACTATATTGAAGCATCATCTTAATAAAATAAGCGGAGTGTCAATGAAACTGACACTTCGCTTATTTTAGTTCATGTGCTTCTTTACGCTCGTTGTATTTACGTAGTAATGTTTCAAAAAATATGTGATAACTTATAAAACTAGAATAATCTGTACCATCATATAAATAGAAGGTGTTACTTGATACATAAACATTGTAATTGGCTTTCTGTGCTAACGTATTATCTTTTAATGTAGTGACTGAGATAAAGTATTTTTGGCGTAATTGCAGTAAGTTTGTGATTTCAGGTAGCTGTGTGGTTTCTCCCGATAATGAAATAATAAAGAATAAATCATTATCTTCAGAGCGATTTAACACCATTTTTAGTTCATGTACATCGTGTAAGACGATAATACTATGATGCATAGTTAATAAGATACGCTGTGCTTCTTCAGCAACGTTTTTTTGAGCACGACCAGTACCATACAAGTAAATCGTTGACGCCGCATTTAATTTATCAGTTATAAGATCATAGTCTATACGTTCTAAATAAGAAAATGTATTGTCAATTTCTTGTTTAAACGCATCTATAGAATCACTCGAGTGTTGTTGTTGTATTTCTGTTTCAAATTTCAAAAATGATTTAAAGTCACTATAACCATCAAAACCAAGCTTTCGAGTGAAGCGGTGAATCGTAGCATTTGATGCATGCGTATATTGTGCTAGCTCTTGTATTTTTAAATTTTTACAGTCCTCAATATGTGCGTTGACATAATGGGCAATTTGCAGGTCATTTTCATTTAATTTTGAAAAGTTTTTATTTACTCGTTCGTCTAAAAACATAAATAATCCTCAATTCTTATGAAAAAATTTTCATATAATGAAAACATAATCTGATTATACAAAATACTTTCAAAATAGGTCAACTGCATTGTTTGTATGAAAGCGTTTACTATATATTAAACATATAACCTATTTGAAAACGTTTTAACCGATATTAAGGCGATTGAGAAATCATATTTAGAACATAGTTAAGGGAGGAAGTACAAAATGAACGCAATAAAACGCTTTGGTAGTGCGATGATTGTTCCTGTGCTGATGTTTGCATTTTTTGGGATTGTACTTGGATTTGCTACATTATTTAAAAATCCAACAATTATGGGGAGTTTAGCGGATAGTCATACTTTTTGGTTTAAATTTTGGTCAATAATAGAAGCAGGCGGTTGGGTTATTTTTAACCATATGGAAATCGTCTTTGTAGTAGGCTTACCTTTATCGCTCGCTAAAAAAGCACCGGGCCATGCAGCATTGGCAGCACTAATGGGCTACCTTATGTTCAATACATTTATCAATGCGATTTTAACACAATGGCCCCATACCTTTGGTGCAAATTTAGAAAAAGGCGTTGAAAATGTTACTGGATTAAAAGCTATTGCAGGAATCGAAACGTTAGATACCAATATTCTTGGTGGTATTATTATTTCAGCTATAATCACATGGATACATAATAGATACTATAGTAAACGCTTACCAGAAATGTTAGGTGTGTTCCAAGGGCTAACATTTGTTGTAACTATCTCATTTTTTGTTATGTTGCCTGTCGCTGCAATTACATGTATCGTATGGCCAACTATCCAAAGTGGTATTGAGTCTGTACAACATTTTATTATTGGATCAGGGTACGTAGGTGTATGGTTGTATCATTTTTTAGAGCGGGTGTTAATACCAACAGGATTACATCATTTTATTTATGCACCAATTGAAGTTGGACCAGTTGTGGCTAAAGATGGACTTAAGGCAGAATGGTTCCACCATTTAAATCAATTTGCAGAGAACAGTAAACCACTGAAAGAACAATTTCACTATGGCTTCATGCTTCAAGGTAACGGTAAAGTTTTCGGTTGTGTGGGGATTGCATTAGCTATGTACTTTACAACACCTAAGAAAAACCGTAAGAAAGTAGCTGCTTTACTTATTCCAGCAACATTAACAGCAGTTGTAGCTGGGATTACAGAGCCATTAGAATTTACTTTCTTATTTATCGCACCATATTTATTTGTACTACATGCATTATTAGCAGCAACTATGGATACTTTGATGTATCTATTTGGTGTTGTTGGTAATATGGGCGGTGGTGTATTAGATTTCTTAGCCACAAACTGGATTCCATTAGGACAGAAACACTGGATGACATATGTAGTTCAAGTCGTTATCGGATTAATATTCGTAGGTATCTACTTTGTACTATTTAGATATTTAATTTTAAAATTTGATATTCCTTTACCAGGGCGTAGAGACGAAGAAGACGTTAAATTATTCTCTAAAAAAGATTACAAAGATAAAAAAGGGGATAATACAACAAACAGTAAACAGACAGTAGCTGGTAACGAATACGAAGAAAAAGCAATTTATTATCTGGATGGATTAGGTGGCAAAGAAAATATTAAAGATGTCACTAATTGTACAACGCGATTGCGCTTAACTGTGAATGATCCGGAAAAAGTTGAAGAAAGTGCTTATTTCACACATAATCAAATGGCACACGGTTTAGTTAAAAGCGGTAAAAATGTCCAAGTTGTTGTAGGGATGTCTGTTCCTCAAGTAAGAGAAGCGTTTGAAAATTTAGTAACTATGGATGATAAGTAATATTCAGTTACAAAAGGAACCATTTTTAAAAAGTATGTTGGTAAAATGCTTTAAGGAATAGTGCTAGTTGAAGACCAAGGATGAGACAGTACCCTAGAAACGTAAAGCCTTAAAATACGGCGTAAAAAAGCACAAAGATGATTTGAAGTTAAAAATCATCTTTGTGCTTTTTATTTTGAGTAACGAACTGATGGCTTTTGATTATGAAATACGAGATTTATGCATAGCACTTGAACGATAAGATGCTGATAGGACATCAATATTATGTGTTGCGATTGTACGTAATAAGTGTGCGAATGTTTCTGGTGAACAACAAACACTGGCACAATCTGGATTCAAGGTATAATTTATAGCATAATGATTTGAGAATAAGGTCATGATATCAATGACTTTATCTTTAATGAAAGCATCTTGCAAACCATCTATTTTTAAATCAAAACGTTTGGAGGATTGATATAATTTTTCAGAATTAAGAAGTTCGTCTACATGCTTTGGAGGTAAAATTTGATAAATTAAATACTCGTGAAAACTTAAGAAACTAATTACATAAGGTAGTTGTTGTTTAGGTAAGCTAAGCTCTAAGACAAAAATACCTTTTTTCTTAGTTATACTGTATTGAATTGATTCACAAAAGTGAATTTGTTTACAAATTTTAATTAGTTGTTTACGCGTTGAACGTGATTTCAAACCTGCGATATTTAAAATGTAGGTTTCAAATTTATCTATCAACATGTGATGTCCTCCTCTAAAATTATATTTTTAAATAATGTAACGAAACTGAACGATATATTATCATATGCGCTTATGTGACAGCGTCTTACCAAATTGTGTGAAGATGTGTTGCGTGGATAAGTAAAATAGCTACGTTCTCTTATTCACACTGATTGTATCATTCTTTGAGAATATTATCACTAAGACTTTTGAATGAACTTAAATTTAATTGAATTGTCATATGATTTTTACGTTAACTATACAAAAGTGATGATCTATTTTAAAGATTCAAGTAGCAGTATCATGATAATGATAGACAAACTATTAAATTTTGATTACAAAATAGACGATAAATAGTATGTTAAAATATAAGCATTACAGAGAAAAAGAGGGGAATATTGATGTATAAAGCAGTTGTTTTTGATTTTGATGGAACAATTATTGATACGGAGGAACATTTATTTTCATTAATAAATAAACATTTGACTAGTCACAAATTATCTCCAATATCAAGGTCATTTTATCGTAGCAATGTTGGTGGGAAAGCACAGCCTCTGCATGACTATTTAACAGAAGCTTTAGGCGTTGATGATAAACAAGCAATTTATACAGAACATAATGACACAAGTAAGCATTTAGAAGTAAAAGAAACAATTGCGCAGTTGATGCGCTACTTGAAACAGCATCATATACCTATGGCCATCGCTACGAGTAGCTATCGACAAGATATTATGCCAACAGTGCACCAATTAGGGCTCGATGCTTATGTCGATGTCATAGTCGGTCGAGAAGATGTCGATGATATTAAACCGAATCCAGATCCTTATTTAGTAGCAGTACAGAAACTTAATTATGCACCGGGACATTGTTTAGCTATTGAAGATTCAGTTAATGGTGCGACTGCTGCAGTAACTGCAGGATTAGATGTAATTGTAAATACAAATGAAATGACTAAGCAACAAGATTTTTCAGCTATTTCATACATTGGTAAAGATATGGATTTTGATAGTATTGTCACAGCATGCTTCGAACGAGGAAAGGAGCACTAACACATGAATTGGAATATCCTTCTATTCTTTATAGCAGGGCCCATTATCATTGGCATTATCAATCTTATTATTGCGCCAAAGCTTAACCAACACTTACCTCGACGTAAACATACACGAAGATTCTTTATCAATACTTTCATCTATCTCATCATCGCTATTATCATCTACAAAATAATACTCGAGCCCCAACAATAAGAAACTCCAAATAAAAACATACAATCAAAGGAAGCTTGGGATTCCAGCTTCCTTTGATTAGAAATCTATTAAAACGTGAGTATAAAACGAAAAGGTATAATCTTAAAAAATGAAGCTAGAATTATGTCTTACTTTCACGTATTATAGTGATGTTTACGACATACTTTTAATAATTAATGTTGTAATTATTAAAAGTAGCAAAATTGCATCAATACCAACCATAAACATAAAGCGTGTTGCACTTTGATTATCTGCTTGTTGTCGTTTCATCGCAATATAATTTGGTATAAGGCTAATAATAAGTAAAATTATAAGAATAATACCAATAATAATGGTGCTCATCGCACTCTACCTCCTCTTTTATTATGTATTAATTCCCAAATGGCTCCCGCAAGAATACCGACGATTAGACCTATGATAAGTCCAATTTTTACCGTGAAAAAGAGCCCTCCTAATAAAATAAAAATAACAAGTGATATCGAGAGTGTCGTACTATATATAACCTTGCGCATTTCAGAATTGAAGATAGCGAATAAGCCTACATAGAGAACAAAGAAAGATAGTATAGCTAAAATCGTTCTTATACTTAAAGCACTAAGTGATGAACGCGTGCCACTAAAATAATTAAGAATAAAAAATAAAACGCCAAATATAATTGAAAATTTTAACCCACGTAAACTAAGTTCTTTAATCATAAATAATCTCCTTTATTATTAATTGAAAGTATAACATAAAACGAAAGAAATACGTGTATGCTTTATATCATAATGAATATAAAAAATAACCATTTTGAAAGGTGAAAAAGCTTAATTTTAGTAAATTTTATAGCTTGCAAAAGCTTGTAAAATCAATGTTGTAACCGATTTCAAAAAACTGTAAAATTTTTGTACCATTTTGTTCAAATTATAGTATAATAACCTACATAAGTTTTTTCAGAAAACTTAGAATAAACAGAGATGGGGTTTGGTTATGAGTAACAATGAATTACACAGATCTCTGAGTGCACGTCAAGTGAGAATGATCGCACTCGGTGGCACGATTGGTGTAGGTTTATTTATGGGAGCTACAAGTACAATTAAGTGGACTGGTCCATCTGTGATTTTCGCTTATTTAATTGCAGGGATTTTTTTGTTCTTAATTATGAGAGCAATGGGAGAAATGATTTATTTAAATCCTACTACAGGATCATTTGCAACCTTTGCAAGTGACTACATTCATCCTGTTGCAGGTTATATGACTGCCTGGAGTAATATATTTCAGTGGATAGTCGTAGGTATGAGTGAAGTGATTGCTGTTGGAGAGTATATGAATTTTTGGTTTCCGAATTTACCACAATGGGTTCCTGGAGTGATTGCAGTAGCCTTATTATTAACTGCAAACTTAGCAACAGTTAAAGCATTTGGAGAATTTGAGTTCTGGTTTGCGTTAATCAAAGTTATAACAATATTATTAATGATTGTTTCCGGATTAGGTTTAATCTTCTTTGGTATTGGTAATGGTGGTCATCCTATTGGTATATCTAATTTATGGTCACATGGTGGTTTTCTACCTCATGGCTGGATGGGCTTCTTCTTTGCCTTATCCATCGTTATTGGTTCATATCAAGGGGTAGAACTTATCGGTATAACAGCTGGAGAAACTAAAAATCCAAAGAAAAATATTAAGAGTGCGATTAATGGTGTTATTTGGCGTATTCTTATCTTCTATATTGGTGCAGTGTTTGTCATTGTGTCAATCTATCCTTGGGATCAATTGGGCGATATTGGTAGTCCATTTGTAGCCACTTTTGCAAAAATCGGTATAACATTTGCAGCAGGATTAATTAACTTTGTAGTATTAACAGCAGCATTATCAGGATGTAATTCAGGTATTTTTAGTGCAAGTCGAATGATTTATACGTTAGCACAAAAAGGTCAAATGCCTAAAGTATTTACTAAAGTAATGAGAAATGGTGTGCCATTGTATGCTGTATTAGCAATTTCTATCGGCATATTAGTAGGAGCATTGTTAAATGTTGTATTACCAGTGTTTATAAAAGGCGCAGATAGTATTTTTGTGTATGTTTATAGTGCGTCTATTTTACCTGGTATGATTCCGTGGTTCATGATATTAATTAGTCATTTACGTTTTAGAAAATTACATCCGGAACAATTAGAAGGGCATCCATTCAAAATGCCAGGCGGTTCATTCGCGAATTATATCACTATTGCATTTTTAATTATTGTATTAATTGGTATGTTAATCAATAAAGAAACGGTAGTGTCTGTGCTGATTGGGATTGTCTTTTTAGTGGCTGTTTCAATTTACTATTTTATTCGCGGACATCATAAAGCCGAACGTCAAAATTAAATCATTAATAACTCAAACATTTAAAGTTCGGTAACATAATGAATAGTTAATCTATGATTATGAAAAACAAATTACGATTAAAAAGTGCGGACGGGATTAATGTCAATAATGACTTTAATCTCGTCCGCTTTTATTCGTAATTAATGTCTAAACTCAATATTTGATAGATGCTTGCGATAGTTGTCTAGAGCCATTTTAGATTGCGTGATGAAATCTAGTGAATCTTGATAATTTAATGCAATATATCTGTAGAATAATGTATCAATCGTATACATTTGTGCAAATAATGAGGTTGTAGCACCCATTCTTAATTCGTTTTCATCACTGTTACCATAAACTAAGACAACCTCTGATGCTTGTGCTACTGGATTGTGCTTATGACTTGTTACTGTCATGATAGGAATATGATAATCTTTAATCACTTTGACCAAGGCTTGTAATTCACTTTGATCACCATTGTTTGTGATAAATAAGATGCAATCACTTTGACTATGTGTAGACAATTGTGTCGTTAACATATGCGTTTCTTGTACGACTTGCACGTTTAATCCTATGCGTGAAAATTTTTGATAGATATCGAGTGCACATACGTAAGATGCACCGTAGCCAAAGACATATATGGTCTTTGCGCGCTTAAGTTTTTTACACATTTGATCAATCGCATAAGGTTTAATTGCTTGGGTACTTTTATTAATAGCATTTGCAGCACGTTGATGCAATTTATTTTTAATTTTATCAACACTATCGTTGGCTAAAATTTCGATATTATAGGGTAATGATTGTTTTGGGAAGATTTGTTGAATATTTATTTTGAGTCCTTCAAACCCATCATCATTAAATTGATAACTAAATGCATCAATCTTAGTAACATCAATATTAAGCGTTTTCGAAAGTGATTCGACACTCATGTTAATGATGTCGTACGGATGGTTCAATATAAATTGAGCAATATACTGTTCTGTCGTTGTCATATATTCATATTGATCATCGATCGCGTTTAATATATTTGGCATAATTTAACCACCTAATTGCGTTGAATTTCGCATTGATTTCGTTGTACCAAAGAAATAGGTAAGTATAAAGCCACCAATGTAAGCTGAAATAAGTCCTATAAGGTATCCAAGATACATATGATTTGATATTAGTGGAAGTAATGATAATCCACTAGGTCCAATTGCACGAGCACCGATATGCCCGATACCTCCAATTACGGCACCGCCAATACCTCCCCCTAAGCAAGCGGTAAAGAATGGTCTTCCCAATGGCAAAGTTACTCCATAAATTAATGGTTCTCCTATTCCAAGAAAGCCTGCAGGTAAAGCACCTTTAATGACATTAGCTAATTGTTTATTACGTTTACAGCGCATCCATAAGGCAAGGGCAGCACCAACTTGACCTGCGCCTGCCATTGCGGCGATAGGTAATAAATTAGTAGCACCGGTTTGATTGATGAGTTCGATATGGATAGGTGTGAAGATATGGTGCAAACCTAACATGACTAAAGGCAAGAATGATGCACCAATAATAAAGCCACTAAAGATACCACCAATATCAATTACCCAGTTGACTACAATCACTAAACCTGATGATATAAATCCTGCTAATGGCATGATTACAAATATCGTTAGCAAACCTATTATTAATAGCGTTAAAGTAGGAGTTATAATTATGTCAATGGCATTTGGTACTATTTTATGCAATCTTTTTTCAATTAAACTGAGTAACCAGACAGCAATGATAACACCAATAATACCACCTTGACTAGGTAAAAGTGGCTCCCCAGTAAAAATATTTACAATTGGATTTTTATCACTTATACCTGTTAGTAATGTCGTACCACCGATGACGCCACCTAAACCTGGAGTTGCTCCAAAGACTTTGGCAGCATTTATTCCAGTATAGATAGCTAAATAAAAGAACATACCATCTTTAATGACATTTAAGACAACAACCATTTGTTTTACCCAATCCGCAGTTAAATCACCGGCTTGGATAAAATTATTTAAAACTGCTGCTATACCACCGATTAATCCTGCACCAACAAAGGCTGGTATTAAAGGAATAAAAATATCTGCTATGGTTCTAAGTACTTTATTCCAACGTTTATTAGAATTTTTATGCTGTTTATTTTCAGTTGGCTGCGCAGGTGAGGATGTGGTTTTGTGTTGTTTTTCTATATATTCTGTCACTTTGTCCACTACACCTGGGCCTAACACGATTTGTAAACGGTCATCATCAATGACCCCAAGTACACCTTTAATTGATTTTAATTCAGTGTAATTGACGTGTTGCTTATTATTCAACTTTAGGCGAATACGTGTCATGCAATGAAGAATATCGTTTATATTTTCAATGCCACCGACAGCATGTAATATTTGCTCAGCAAGTTGTTGTTCATTTTTCATAAGAAACGCCTCCTTAAGATTGAATCGCTTTTTTAATGACTCCATTATGCTTTGTTAATCTTAGTTGGGCATCGTTTCTAGAAGTGTCACACATATGCATGACAACTGCTACTTTAATATCATTATTAGCTTGTTGATAAAGATGTTGTGCTGTTTCATGATCAATACTACATATATCTTCAATTATATGAATTGAACGTTGTTGTAATTTGGTGTTTGTTGGTTTCAAGTCGACCATCAAGTTATCATATACTTTACCGATGCCAATCATAGTCATTGTCGATATCATATTAAGCACTAACTTTTGTGAAGTACCGGCTTTTAAACGCGTTGATCCAGTTAATACTTCGGGACCAACGTTAACTTCTAGTGCATAATCTGCAAGTTGACTTATATCACTGTTGACATTACAAGATAAGGCAACGGTTTTAGCTTCTAATTGATTCGCATAAGTGAGTGCACTTATAACATAAGGTGTACGACCACTGGCTGAAATTCCTACAACCACATCTTGTTTATTAAGATTGATATTTTTTAAATCTTGTTCTCCTAATGATGCACTGTCTTCAGCTCCTTCAATAGCTGTTGTCATTGCACCTTGTCCTCCAGCAATTAGACCAATAACTTTACCTGGTGATGTATTGAATGTTGGCACACACTCTGCAGCATCGAGCACACCTAAACGTCCACTTGTGCCTGCACCGATATAAATGAGTCTGCCACCTTTAGAAAATTGATGAATGATTGTTTCAATGGCTTTACTTAATTCCGGTAAAATTTGCTGAACTGCTATTGCTACTTGTTGATCTTCGCTGTTAATTGTTTTTAACGCTTCTAAAATAGGCATGTCATCCAGGTGCATCGTACGTTTGTTTCTACGCTCTGTCATTAAATGTTTCATTGATTTACTCCTTTATCTTCAATAAATTCAAATGTATCATTTGGTTGGATGAGTGGTAGTAAGACTTGGTCCTCTGCAACAATTGTAGCAAGATAATTAACATGTGAATGTGTCGGTAAAGGAGTTCTAACAATTTGAATTTCACCTTCATAACGCCCATTTAAATGATTATCTATCGTCACATGGCCACAACTTCTAATATCGAATGGGTAAGGCTGTGACGTGATATGTTGCTGGCATCTAGAGCGAGATTCCGATGAGCGAATCACATGTTCTGGTGCATCAGGCCGTGATGTATGTTGTTGTAATAATAATTGTTGATAAGAATGTTCCAGTTTGGTCACCTTAAGCTTGAAATGTCTATCTCGTAACATAAATATAAGTTGTTCAGCATGTTTGGCAGTCATGTATGGATCGCTAATAATAATATTATTGATGCCACTATTCATAAGTTGAGTTGCAGCTAATAAAGGATTGTTTGTTCTATGCTGCTCTATTGTAGGTAGTCCGCAATAAAGTGGTCCACGAAATTCTGATCCTGGTATAAAAGCAAAAATAATGCTATTTGAATCAAACTGTCGAATTAAGTGATTTTGTGCGCTGACAAAATCTGTTGATAAACCAGTATCAGGCCGTGGATAATAATTATGACAGTAGTATATAGGTTGTTTAGTAGGAAGTTGCTGCAATATTGAAGCATCAATGGTACTCGCGTTTAAACAGCATTTTAAACCATGATTTTGCAGTTCTTCGATCATTGAAATTTGAAGCTGATTATCTATTCTAATAATAAAATTCCCTGTCGAAATATTATTGAAAAATGTAAAAAAGTCATGATTAAGCAAGTCAGGATGGACATCTATTACATAAGTCATATTGACGTTACGCAAAAGCTCACATAACTCTCCCAAATATGCAAGTTGTTGACGTAGCGATAACTTAGATAACTGCAAGGATGTGAATATCATGTCATAACCAAGCTGAGTCATCTTGTGTATGTATGTCTTGTTTAAGGTTGTTCCTAGATATACTGAAAATCCAACCATGGTAAACCTCCTTTAATGCTATAATCATATTTATTATAAACGTTACGTAATAAGTTTACAATTTACCTATAAAATATTTTTATATTTAATTTAGAAAACAATAAAATGATATTGATTTCAGCACGATAATTGTCTGTTTTTAAACTTAAAAAACCCGACAGAATACAGTTAATCTGACGGGTTTAAAAATTGTGTATAATTATCAATTGTTATATCATGCGTGTTTAAAGTCTTTTCGAAAGAATATGAAATATCATGGATTGCTAATATAGGTAATTCTCGTGTACAACCGTGTCCAATATCAAAAACAATCGCAAGCCACTCAGCGTTTTTACATAAAATACCGATAAAAATAACATTTTGAGCAGCCATTTTATTATCGCTAACAAAATCGACAGACATTACGTTGCGTTCGGCACTGTATATGAGAATGTCTGAAAACAACTTAGGTAATGGTGTCGCTTCAATTGTGTCGAATTTAATATATTTGTCCATACGTTTAAGCAGCTTTCTTACGCGTGTATTTGGCAACTTTAAACATTGCTGAATAATTTCTTGTATTTCTTGTTTATAAGGTAATGAAGAATACGATTGACTTTCATTTAGTGTAAGAAAAAGTGCAAGTAGTTGCTCTTCTGAGATGGAAAGTGCCATTTTTGATTGAGACTGTTGAATTTGAAAACCGCCCAATTTACCATGCTGCGCAAATATCCTTACACCTTGTTCTTCTAACTCGGCGATATCACGCGAAATGGTACGTTTAGACACATTTAATGCTGTTGCTAATTCAGAGGCTGTCATTTTACGATTCTGTTGTATTACATGGATGAGTTGATTTTGTCTTTCAGCTTTATTCAAATTAGACACCACCTAATGTTACATATTACTTTAATTATAACATATAAGTGACAATCATGACATTTGTATATATGTAAAGTGTTTTGTAACTAAAAAAAAATTAAAAAATATTTGGAAAACGCTTACATTTTCTTGATAATTGTGCTATTATAATAATTGTAACAGGGGAGAGCGATTACAAACAAAGGGGTAAAGCTATGTAACAGATAGCTTAAAATAATCGTTCACGTTACATCGAAACATCTTCAATATTTATTACTTACTTTCCTTTCTATTTGTCGGCTAGCATATGACTAGCCGTTTTTTTCGTTTGAATTTAATTATAAATCAGCTATACGTTAATATAGGAATACGTTAAAATAAAGTAAAAAAAGAAATGAGGTGACTCATTTAATGCATAAGCGATTAGAAGAAATTGATCAGCTTATTGAGAGATGGATACAACAGCTTGATGTAATCATTCCTCAGTTATTGGCTAAATTAGATACAGATATAAAGCAAGATAGATTTGATTTGGTAACAAATGTAGATAAAGCCTTACAGCAGCATTTTAGTGAATTGTTACATGAGCATCTTCCAGGACATCAATTGGTAGCTGAAGAGAAAAATAATGACACGATAAGTGCACATGAAGGACATGTGTGGTTGTTAGATCCAATCGACGGTACTGCAAATTTAGTAAAACAACAAGAAGATTATTGTATTATTATCGGTTATTTTGTTAATGGAAAGCCTAAGTTATCATACATATACGATTATGTTCATCAAAAGCTCTATAAAGCAATCGAACATCGAGGGGCCTTTGAAAACAATAATCCTTTACCCAAACCACCCATACTTAGTTTACAAGATGCGATGATTTCATTTGATGCGCAGTATATACCAGTAGATGTATCCAAAGCATTGCGTGAAGCATGTTTTGCTAATCGCAACATTGGCTCATGTGGTTTAGATTCAATAAAAGTAATAAAGGGACAATTTGGTGCATATATTAATACGAATCCTAAGCCTTGGGATATTGCAGCACAACATTTATTTGCCAAGGAATTAGGACTGAAGATGACATGTTTGACTCGTGCTGCTCTAAATATTGCTGAAGCAGGTCCGTTTATTATCAGTAATGAAGGTTGCTATGACGAGATTATTAATATTTATCAGCGCTATAGTTAAATTTTAAATAATAGTGAAACATTTTAGCAAAATTCTAATAAATAAGGCTAAAGATGTATTCAAAAATAATGTTTTATGGATATAATTGATGTGACTAATAGTGAATGGAGTGGTTTGTGTGCGACGGTCAGAACGGAAAAAAATGAATTTACCGTTAAAAATCTTTTTATGGATGTTTGGAATACTAGTATTATTGGCAATTATAGCAGTTATATATGTCGCTGCGAAAATTTTTATTACAGGGGATAAAATACATAATCCTCTTGATCGCAGTCATTCAGCATTAAGAAGTAAAAATGTCAATTTAAGTAAAGGAGAACCTTTTACGATTGCGTTATTTGGTGTTGATTCTGATGCCAAAAGAAAACAAGCAAATGATGGACAAAGAAGTGATACCATCATGATTCTATCAATAAACCCTAGCAAACAAAAAACGGATATAGTCAGTATTCCAAGGGATACAAAAGCAGATATTGTTGGTAGAGGAACAACTGAAAAAATCAACCATGCATATGCTTATGGTGGTGCCAACATGGCTGTAAAATCATTAGAAAAATTGATGAATGTTCCAATCGATCATTATGCTACGATTGATATGGATGGTTTACATGATATGATTGATGCATTAGGTGGCGTTGATGTTGTAAGTAATGACACCTTTACCATTAATGGCACACACTTCGTTCATGGTGAAAAAACACATTTAGATGGCGATAAAGCAATGAACTTTATCAGAAGTCGTAAAGAAGAAGGCGCAGGTGGCGATTTCGGTCGTCAAGAACGACAGCAAATCATTTTACAAGCAATGGCCAATAAAATGGTAAGTAAATCTTCTATCACGCATTTCAATAGTTTATTGTCTGAAATACAAAAAAATGTTAAAACAGATTTGAGTTTAAGTGAAATGAATCAAATTCGCAGTAATTACAAAGGTGCGAATAAAACAGTGAATCGCTATCAATTAGATGGTCAAGGTGGCATTCAAGATGATGGATTATACTACTTTATTCCAAGCGAATCATCTAAAAAAGACAGCACAGACATTATAAATAGTAATTTAGGCCTATAATAAAAGGTATTATAAACAAATTAGCCAGTAAATGAAGTTACAAAAACGTATTTACTGGTTAATTTTTTTATGTGCCAGTTTCTTTAATTATTAACAATAAGATGCTCATATTACTTTTAATGAAAACGTATGCAGGAAAAAAGAATTGATTTTTTTAAATGTTATTAAAGTCTTAACATTCTAGTCATTAAGTTATACAATTAAGATGATTCTATTATCGATATATTTATATGTGGGGTATTGATGTAGGATATAGAGAAGTCTTTTAAGAATTAAATAAATATAAATGGGGTGAAGGTATGCAGGAACATTTAATTGTTACATTAGATGGCACAGATTATCTTGTGGAACCTGGAACAAACTTACTTGAGTTTATTAAGTCAAGAAATACGTTCGTACCTTCAATTTGCTATAACGAATCAATGGGACCAATCCAGACATGTGATACATGTATGGTTGAAATTGATGGGCAAATTGAGCGAGCGTGTAGTACGACAATTGATCGTCCAATGACGGTTAATACTGAAAATAATGAGGTTAAATCAAGCCAAAAAGAAGCGCTAGATAGAATTTTGGAAAAGCATATGCTGTATTGTACTGTTTGTGATTACAATAACGGTGATTGTGAAATTCATAATACGATGGACGAGTGGGGATTACAACATCAAACTTATGAATATAAAGAAAAACCATACGAGAAAGATTATGGTCCATTTTATCGATATGACCCTAATCAATGTATTTTGTGTGGGCGTTGTGTAGAGGCATGTCAAGACATTGAAGTAAATGAAACCATTCGCATTGACTGGGATAGAGAACATCCACGTGTCATTTGGGACAATGATGTACCTATCAATGAATCTTCATGTGTATCGTGTGGTCAATGTGCTACCGTGTGCCCGTGTAACGCTATGATGGAAGTTAATATGGAAGGTAATGCAGGTTATATGACTGATACAGAGCCAGGTTCTCTAGCAGCTATGATTGACTTAACAAAAAAGGCTGAACCAGGTTATGGTCCATTATTTGCGATTTCTGATTCAGAAGCAGAAATGCGTAAAGAACGTATTAACAAAACGAAAACCGTATGCACATATTGTGGTGTAGGTTGTTCATTTGAAGTATGGACGAAAGATAGAGAAGTATTAAAAGTTCAACCTTCACATGATTCTCCAGCTAACAAGGTTGCAACATGTGTTAAAGGTAAATTCTCATGGGGACATATCAATTCTGATCAGCGTTTAACGAAACCTTTAGTCCGTAAAAATGGTGAATTCCATGAAGTCGAATGGGATGAAGCTTTGAAAGTTGTTGTAGATAACTTTAGTCAGATTAAAAATCAATATGGCGGCGAAGCTTTAGCCTTTATTGCGTCATCTAAAGGAACCAATGAAGAATCGTATTTAATGCAAAAGTTATCACGACAAGTTTTTGGATCTAATAACGTTGATAACTGTTCAAGATATTGTCAGGCACCAGCAACAAAAGGTTTATTTAGAACAGTAGGACATGGTGGTGACTCTGGTTCTATAGAAGATTTAGAAAAAGCAGCAATGACTGTGCTTATAGGTACAAATACGGCAGAGGCTCATCCGGTCATTGCATCACGTATGAAACGTGCTCAAAAGTTATTCGGGCAACGCTCACATGTCTTTGATATACGCAAACATGAAATGGCAGAACGTGCAGATGAATTTTACCAACCTAAACCAGGAACGGATCTCGTATGGTTAGGTGCAGCAACAAAATATATCATCGATCACGACTTACATGATAAGGCATTCATTGATGAATGGGTAGATAACTTTGATGATTATTATACATCATTAGAACCATTTACAATGGAATTTGCTGAAGAAGCTACTGGTATACCAAAAGAAAGACTTATTAAGTTTGCTGAAGAAGCAGCTAAAGCAGAAACTGTAGCCATTTGCTGGGCTATGGGTATTACGCAACAAGATATTGGTAGTGACTCTAGTACAGCAATTTCCAATTTCTTATTAGCCACAGGCAATTATCGTAAACCTGGCTCAGGTGCCTATCCATTACGAGGACATAATAATGTTCAAGGTGCAAGTGATATGGGAAGCATGCCAGATCAATTTACTGGTTATCAAAGAGTTGTAGACGATGATGTGCGTGCTAAATTTGAAAAAGAATATGGTGTAACATTAAATCCAACACCTGGACGAGATAATCATCAAATGATGGAGGGTATCCATAATGATGAAATACATTCACTTTACTTATACGGTGAAGATACAGGTATTGTAGATTCAAACATTAATTTTGTACAATCTGCATTAGAAAAAGTAGACTTTTTAGTGGTACAAGATGAATTTCTAACTTTCACAGCTTCATATGCAGATGTCGTGTTACCAGCCAGTCCATCACTCGAAAAAGATGGAACATTTACGAATACAGAACGTCGTATTCAACGCATTAATCAAGCGTTAACACCTTTAGGAGATTCTAAACCTGACTGGGTCATTTTCCAAATGATTGCTAAAGAATTTGGATTTGACTGGAATTATAATTATCCTGGTGACATTATGGATGAAATTGCGCGATTAACACCTCTATATGCAGGTGTAAGTTATGATCGATTACAAGGCTTTGACAGCTTACAATGGCCAGTGCATGAAGATGGTACAGACGAACCATTACTCTACTTAGAAGGTTTTAATTTTGAGAATAAAAAAGCAAAATTCTATCCTTTATCATTTGATAACTTCTTTAAAGAAGATGAAGTATATGACTTACATGTTAATAATGGTCGTTTACTTGAACATTTCCATGAAGGTAATATGACTTATCAAACAGAAATGATTAAGTACAAAATGCCAAATACCTTTGTTGAAATATCACCAGAATTAGCAAAAGACCGTAATATTCACGAAGGTGCTGAAGTTAAACTGATATCTACAACGGGTGAAGCAAAACTAATTGTACATGTCACTGACCGAGTAAAAGGGAAAGAAATTTATATACCATTAAATAATGATGCGATGGTACACGGTGATATGGGTGCGATTAACTTATTGACAAATAGTGATGTTGATCAATATACAGATACACCATCCTACAAACGTACAAGTTGTCGTATGGAAATCCTTTCTCGACGTGGCAAGTCACCATTGAATCCAACGAACTTCCGCGTAGATAAACAACGTCATCCGCAATATAGTGTGCAGGTTCAGAAAAAATGGGAACGTCAGGACTACGTTTTCCCAGGAAATAAAGGTGATCAATAATGGCTGAAAGAATCACAAATATCAAACGTCTAAAAAAATCAGACGAGCAGATTAAGTTAGAAAACCTTACTGAAGTAACAGACGCGATTGCTGATAATAAAGATAGTATTTTAAAGGCGATCAAGTTAATAAAAGTATTGGATGATGCGAAACTCTTAGATGCATTAAATGGTGCTATTAAAGGAAGACAAGTTATTATCAACAAATTTGCAGTTGAATTAAATAAGGACATATATACCGGTTTGTTATCTAATATGGCATCGCTTGTATTTTTATTAGGTGATTTGGAAGTTAAAGATTTAAGTGCCTTTTTAGCTAAAGTGAACAAAGGGTTACATGTTGCGAACCAAGCTAGTCCTAATGCCAAAACATCAATTAGACATTTATTAGGTGTATTAAAAGATGATGATATGAACCGCAGTTTAACTTATATGTTAAATATGCTAAAAGGTATGTCTAGAGAACATTAGCCATAATTAGTTCATAGAGCGTATTATTCATATTTAGATATAAACGATAGGACAGAAAACAAAGTTATATTTGACTTTGTTTTACTGTCCTCTTTTTATGTAATAAAGCGCACAATAGGTTAAGGATATGGTATGGTGTTATATAGGTAAAATTGAGAGGGTGAAGACTTATCGAATCAAAAATGATTAAGCGTATTATGATTGCATCAAATCTTTGCTTAGTTGCTGGGCTGATTTGTTTGTTTATCATGCAGTTTATGTTAGCAATAAGTATGTTTGCCATTTCTTTAACGATGAGCTTAGTACTATTTAATGTCTTACTTAGAGAGCGCAAAGGTTTAAAATGGGCAATCAATGGGTCATTTCTTTTTGTGGTGTTAGTAATTGTTGTAGCATATTTTATTATGACAAAGTGAAGATTGTGAGTATAGATCATTGAAGAAGAAGCGTAAAAAATTAAAAAAACATTATATTATAACTATATTAGCCATAATTAGCATCTTATTGTTATATAAAGGACAGTTATTTTTTATAAGCAATCAACAGGTAACATTTGACGAGGCAGTGAGGTTACAAACTAGTTCAGAAATGATAAATACCATTAACAATAACGGTGAGTTTACTGCTGCTAATCGTCATCAAGTCGAAAGTGCTATGCGGATTTCTTTTCGAGATACAGGATTTAAGTATATGGAACTGACGCATCCCATTAAGATGTCTGAAAAAGAAGTAAATCAAATGCTTCATAATAAAGGCATACTCGATGGCCATGGGCAACAATTTTTAGCAGCACAAAAGCAATATAAAATTAATGTTATTTATTTAGTAAGCCATGCGCTGGTTGAAACCGGGGAAGGACAATCCACGTTAGCCAAAGGTATTACAGATGGGCAGCAACGCTATTATAATTTTTTTGGCATTGGTGCATTTGACAGCAATGCCATTCAAACAGGTAAAAGTTATGCCAAAACGCATCATTGGACTTCTCCCAATAAAGCGATTATAGATGGTGCATCTTTTATTCGCTCACACTATTTTGATCAAGGACAAGTTTCCTTGTATCAAATGAGGTGGAATCCGGCAAATCCAGCACATCATCAATATGCCACGGATATATATTGGGATGAACAAATTGCTAATTATATGGCGCATTTTTATAAACAATATGGTATTAAGAAAGATCGTATTCAGAGAGACTTTTATCGTTAATATAAAATAAATAGAGTGTTTCATTGATGCTATTTATTACATATTAAGTCAATTTGGGACATAAATACAAAGTATTAAAATTGTAATGTTAAAATCTTTTCTTCGGTATGATTTTTACAATATAATTCGAAGTGATTAAAACTGAAGCTTCTATTAATAACGTATGTTGCGTTATGTTATCGTTATTATACATAAGGTACCTCGTTCATTTAGTTTAGTGATATTTATTAAATGATACGAAACTGCCTTATTTTTTAAGCATTTAAAGGTGAAATGACATGATAATACGTAGTATTTATGGCGAGACTCCTGAGGGCGCAGTGCCAGTCGAAGACAGGGGCCCCAACAGAG
>NZ_KV809464.1:113050-151945 GCF_001812565.1 Staphylococcus sp. HMSC059F04
AAGCGAGCCAACAATACGAAGTATTGAATAAAAAAGAAACACTCAGATGCGTTGAATTCAATTCATCTGAGTGTTATTTTTCTAGGATTTATGTCCCAACCTGACAAGGTTGACTTGAATTGAAAAAAGCTTAGTATAAGCGTATTTTCAATTCAATCAACTACCGTCAATATAGAGTTCAGAGTCTAAAATATCATTATGTTCTAGACTATTGTTGTATTTATATTAAAGGAAATTGATAGTTTAGAGGTCATTAATTGACGATAAATTGCGGCGTTTCACCTGTTAATTTTTTAATTGTATCATTTGCAACAATTTTAGACATCATATCACGTGCTTCATACGTCGCATTCCCAATATGCGGTGTGATGACAACGTTATCTAATGATTTCAAGCCTTCAGTAATTTTAGGCTCGAATTCATAAACATCTAATGCTGCGCCTTCAATCTCTTTATCATGCAATGCTTGTACAAGTGCTTCTTCATTAACAATAGGACCACGTCCAGCATTTACAAGATAAGCAGTTGATTTCATCAATTTAAATTGCTCAGTATCAATAAGATGATGTAGCTTTGGAGAATACGCTGCATTAATCGTGATAAAATCGGAATTTTTAAGCAACGTTTCTAAATCAACATATTTTGCACCAATCTCGCGCTCTTTTTCAACCTTTTGATGTGGACCTGTATATAAAATATCCATATCGAAAGCTTTTGCACGTTTGGCAACAGCGCCACCAATTTCGCCTAATCCAATGATACCAATCGTTTTACCTGATACTTCACGTCCTCTAAAGAAAAGCGGAGCCCATCCATCAAAGCCTTGTGTGCGTGATAATTTATCACCTTCAACGATGCGTCGAGCAACTGCTAAGACTAATCCAAAGGTAAGTTCGGCTGTTGCATTTGTAGATGCTTTAGGCGTATTTGTTACATCGATATTTTTTTCGCGAGCATAATCAACATCAACATTATTAAAACCAGCACCGTAATTTGCAATGATTTTTAAATTATTAGCAGCATCAATTACCTCTTTATCAACATTTGTCGATAAGATACTAATAAGTGCAGAAGCATCTTTGACACCACGTTTTAACGTTTCTTTATCAATAATACCTTCACCTTCATACATTTCAACTTCGAAATGCTCTTTTAATAAATTTAAACCGACTTCTGGAATTTTTCCGGCAATATAAACTTTTTCCATCATTATCACTTCCTTTAGCTCCAGTATAGTAAATTGAGAAAACGTATACAATTTATATACTTTACTAATTAGCCGAGCAGCCGGAGTCCAATTACAGCTGCAACAATTACTGCAATAAAACCTATGCGTAATGGGTGTGTAGATTCTTGGTAGAACAACATACCGATAAATGTGCCTCCTGCAGTTCCTATGCCCGTCCATATTGCATAAGCAGTACCCATCGGAATGGACACCATAGCTAATTTTAAAGTTGTAAAACTAAGCACAAAGGTAAGTGCCAATAAAATTATGTAGTACCAACGAGATGTGCGTGCAAGTTGATTTAACAGCACAACACCTAAAATTTCAAAACAGCCAGCAATGATTAAATAAAACCAAGACATTAGTTGCTACCTCCATGTTCTGTTATATCAGTAGTTAACTTGAGCCCTAAAATGCCTATAATCAACATTAAGATAAGTATTAGTTTTAATATGGAGATGGGCTGATGGAAAAATAGCATGTCAACAATAACTGTTCCAGCCGCACCAATACCAACAAATAATGCATAGACTGTTCCAACGGCTAGAGACTTTGTTGCAGATATAACAAGATAGAAACTTAGCGTAATCATTAATAATGTAAAGCTCCAAGATGTCAATGAATGCGCTTGATTCAAGCTTGTGACCCATACTATTTCCAATAAACCTGCTATGATGACTTTTAACCAGGTCATTTGTTATTCCTCCTCTAGCTTTAAATAGCAACAGTCGTATTTTCTCAAATATGCTATACAACTGCAATATTTGGGCATTAAAAAAGTGTGGCACAGAAATTTAAAGCGTTCTGTTTTACACTAATTTACTTTCTTTGTATATGCTTGGAGCACCAGCTTGTATATTTTTTGAAATGCATATGTCATTTTTCCTTGCATAGAACTTAGACAAGGTTGATTCATTAGAATGTCTGAGTCATTTATTGGTAAACGTGCATATGCTGAAAACTGTTATGATGGATACATGTGATATATAAGTATAACTAATTTTTAAATAGAACCAATTGAGTATTGTCAAAATATAGATGTGAGCCCAGGACAAGAATGATGTCCCAGGCCCAAACGTGTAATTTATGATATTTAAATATTATGCTTAGTTCAAATGAATATAATTATAAGCGCTAGCTTGACTGGCTGAAATTGTGCGTGTGTCTGTTGAAAATGGACCGTTTGAGTAGTTCATTTCTGATATAGTCACTGATCCATCACTATTGACACTTTCTACGTATGCAACGTGTCCATAACTACCTTCAGAAGTTTGTAATATCGCGCCTTCTTCAGGTTGATGATCTACTGTGTAACCCGCTGCTTGAGCTGCACTTGCCCAGTTATTGGCATTGCCCCATGTAGAACCAATTTTTCCGTCGACACGGTCAAATACATACCAAGTACATTGACCGGCAGTATATAAATTGCCAGAAGATGTAGATATTGATTGTGTAGATGTGCTAGTTGATGTTGTATTTGTTTCTGTAGTGTGATATTGATAAGCTTGTTGGCTAAAGTTTTGTTGTTGATAGCTGTATTGATGTGAAGGTTGAAATTCTGCTGCATCAGCTTGATGGGATGTGCTGATTAATGTGGCACCTAATCCTGCAGTTAAAGTTGTTATTGTTAGTAGTTTTTTCATTATAATAAAATCCTCCCAATTGTATGAAATATTCACAAAGATGGTAGCGCATCTTAATTGTGAATGTTATCGTCGTTTAACGACAAAACTTACTTTAACAGAAATATACATGGAAATGTGTGATGTTATCTTTTCGTAAATAAAATAATAAAACCCTGCATCTCTCTGTAATAAAAGAGCTGCAAGGTTACAAGTGATATACAGAGCTAAATGTGCGCTGCAAAGATGAAAAGTAGCTGATTTAAATAAAACTAACCTTTAAATATTACAAATGTTTGTAACAAAAACACTGTACAATTTATTTGAAAAATCGAATGGATAATGGAGCTTGGTAATAGGTACCTTGATAATATTTAACACAGCCAATGATGTTGAAAACAGAAAAGGTAATCAGTAATCCCAAAATGACCAAATTTAATAACAAGAATATAAATATTGAAATCAAGCCTGAAGTTGGATCAAAAGGCATATAAAAAATGAGTGAAAACATCATGATTACTACAGGTACTGCACACCAAATCATATAAGAAATAAACATATTTAAATAGCTTTTTCCTGACTGATCAATTAATTTAGAATCATCTTTTTTAACTAGCCATATAATTATAGGGCCTATAAATCCTGAGACGAAACCTAATAAGTAAATAAGCATAGCCATAAGACGAACATCGTCACTATCGTTATGTTGTGGTGTATTAAAACCTTGTGATTGTTGCGTCATAATAACTCCTCCTGAGTTTAATAAAAAATCTAATCACATTAACTATAGCAGAATAAGTAACCCATGGGTATTAAGAACGTATTAACATGCAGTACTTATGCAAATTGTAGGTTTAACATATATGATAAATGGTTATATATTTATGAATATGTATGGTGCGCTTTGTTTAAAACGCATCATTTTTTATTGAATTTATTTTGTATTGAAATATTTTAAAAGTGAGGTATTCAGATGAAAATAGCTATTATTGGTTCAGGTAATGGTGCGGTTACTGCCGCATTAGACATGGTAGATCAAGGACATGAGGTAAGATTATATTGCCGAAATCAATCACTGGAAAAATTTAATACTGCATTTGAGCGTGGCGGCTTTGATTTTAATAATGAAGGAAATGAAAAATTTATAGAATTCACTAATATTAGTGATGATATAGCTTATGTATTACAAGATGCCGAACTCGTTCAAGTGATTATTCCTTCATCTTTTATAGAATACTATGCAAAGGTTATGTCATATCACGTAACCAATGACCATTTAATCTTCTTTAATATTGCAGCGTCAATGGGCTCAATTCGTTTTATGAATGTGTTAGAAGATCGCAATATTGATGTACACCCTAAATTTGCTGAAGCTAACACGTTAACATATGGCACAAGGGTAGATTTTTCACAAGCGCGTGTTGACTTATCTCTTAATGTGCGACGCGTGTACTTTTCAACATTTAATCGTGAAGAATTAAATGATAGTTATGATAAAGTAAGTCAAATTTATCCTCAACTAGTCAAAGAAGAAAGTTTATTGAAAACGAATTTAGAAAATGGGAACCCAGAAGTGCACCCAGGGCCAACGTTACTTAATGTAGGCCGTATTGATCATGCACAAAAGTTTTCACTTTATAAAGAAGGAATTACGCAACATACAGTAAGATTACTCCATGCGATAGAATTAGAGCGTATTAATTTAGGCCGTCGATTAGGATTCGAATTAGAATCGGCGAAAGAATCAAGAATTCAACGGGGCTATTTAGAACGTACAGACGAAGATGAACCTTTAAATCGATTATTTAATACAAGTCCAGTCTTTTCTCAAATACCGGGTCCTAATCACGTAGAAAATCGTTATTTAACTGAAGATATCGCTTATGGTTTAGTGTTATGGTCAAGCATAGGGCGTGTTATTGATGTGCCGACGCCCAATATTGATGCAGTTATAATTATCGCTTCAACCATACTAGAGAGAGACTTTTTTGAAGATGGACTTACTGTTGAAGAATTAGGTCTTGAAAAGTTAGATCTCAGTTACTGATAAATAAAATCATAACTAGTTGTGAGATAAGGAGCTGACTATATGACAAGAAAACCAACGTTTTTCGAGGCACTTTCTACCATCATTGTTATGGTCTGTGTAGTGACAATAGGATTTATTGTTTTTAACATTCCCATTCAAGTACTATTACTTATTTCATCAGCTTATGCCGCATTGATTGGTATTCGAGTAGGGTTGAAATGGAATGACATAGAAGAAGGGATTACGCATCGGTTAACTACAGCGATGCCTGCTATATTTATCATATTGGCTGTGGGTATTATTGTTGGGAGTTGGATGTACGCTGGTACTGTGCCTGCTTTAATCTATTATGGATTAAAATTTTTAAATCCTCAGTATTTTTTAGTGTCTGCATTTATTATTTCTGCCATCTGTAGTTTAGCTACAGGTACAGCTTGGGGATCCGCATCAACTGCAGGCATAGCGCTTATTTCCATTGCAAGCCAATTGAATATGAATTTAGGTATGGCTGCAGGTGCCATCATTGCAGGTGCCGTCTTTGGGGATAAAATGTCGCCACTATCTGATACAACTAATTTAGCAGCATTAGTTACGAAGGTGAATATATTTTCACATATTCGTGCGATGATGTGGACGACAATACCTGCTTCACTCATTGGTATGATTGTCTGGTTTGTCTTAGGCTTACATAACGATGGTCATGTAAACACAAAGCAAATTCAATCACTATTATCTGAACTAGCAACGTTATATCAGTTTAATTTCTTTGTTTGGATACCGCTCATTGTTATTATTATTTGCCTTATGTTTAAAGTATCGACAGTGCCGTCGATGCTAGCATCTAGTATTACTGCAATTTTTGTAGGTGCGTTTAATCATCACTTTAATTTAGCAGATGGATTTAAAGCTACATTTGATGGGTTTACAGCTAATATGACTGGATATAGTCATATTTCTCATAATGCTAAAGCATTAATTGAACAAGGTGGCATGATGAGTATGACTCAAATTATTGTTACCATTTTTTGTGGCTATGCATTTGCTGGTATTTTAGAAAAATCAGGCTGTTTAAATGTTTTATTAGAGACCATTTCAAAAGGTGTCAAATCAACAGGAAGCCTTATTTTAATTACTGTTATTTGTTGTTTAATGATGGTGTTTGCTGCTGGCGTAGCATCTATTGTAATTATTATGGTTGGTGTTGTGATGAAAGATATGTTTGAAGACATGGGGTTAGATCGATCAAATCTATCTAGGACGCTGGAAGATGCAAGTACAATGGTATTACCTCTTATTCCATGGGGAACTTCAGGAATATATTATGCACAGCAATTAAATGTGCCGGTTGATCAATTCTTTATTTGGACAGTACCATGTTATTTATGTGCTATATTAGCTGTTTTTTACGGGTTTACAGGTATTGGTATTAAAAAAAATAATAAAGTTACGTAAAAATTATTTCAAAGCATGTTTAACTATAGCTATATCCGGTTAATATAAAGTATGCTAATAATTATTAGAAGTCACTGTTTATTTTTGTAGCGAGAATAAATGTAGCGATATGATTATTAGTAAAATATCCTCTACATAGGATGATGGTTCAATTTTTGTAGCGAGGATTGAATCTATTAATCTTAACATGAATTCCGTAATGTGCATCATTAATATATAGACATAACCATTAAAAGAGATACTGAATTTGTGAAGTAAGGTGAGCCATAAATATGACTCACCTTATTAATGCGTTGTAAAAAGAAATGTAACATTTTATTAGATTGCATCTGTCATAAGGCACTTTGATTAATTCGTTAAGTAAAATTTAATACATAGTACGAAAACACTTTATTTTTTAAAATTTCCAGTACAAAAACACATATAACTACACCGCAATCTAGCGAGCGGGGCCCCAACAAAAAGAAATGCAACAAGCATTTCCACGGACAACGCAAGTTGGGGCTAAGCACAGAAAAACTGGCTGAAGCGGGTCTTAAGTAAGTCAATCATACAAAGTATTAAATATAAAAGAAGCACAAAGATGATTTATGTTAAACCATCTTTGTGCTATTATTTTGGGATTTATATCCCAGCCTTGATAACTTTAAATATTAATGAATGAAGTTGTATGAAGCTGCTTGAGATGCAGAGATTGTACGTGTTGTTACAACACCTGGTCCATGACCATAGTTCATTTCTGAAACAGTTACTGAACCATTACTTCCAACACTTTCAACATAAGCAACGTGACCATAGTAACCTTGAGATGTTTGCATGATTGCGCCAACTGAAGGTCTGTTATTTACAGTGTACCCAGCAGCTGCAGCAGCATTTGCCCAGTTGCTAGCATTGCCCCAAGTTGAACCAATTTTACCGCCAACTCTATCGAATACATAATAAGTACATTGACCACTAGTATATAAGTTGCTACCTGAATGTGAAGCACTTGAGATTGACACACCATGAGATGATGGTGCACTTGTAGTTGTCACATGTATGTTAGAGCTAGAAGTTGAATAGCTTGCACCCAAGCCACCAGTACGGTATGAATTTGATGAAGCATATGTGTTGCTGTAATTATAGTTGTTGTAATTGTAATAGCTATTATAGTTATTGTAATAAGTGTAACCTTGGTTTAATTGATTTGGTGACCAGTTACCTTTCCAAGTGTAATGATAGTTACCTTGTGCATCGATTGTATAAGAGTAGCTGTATGAGTAAGGGTCATTTGGATTATAACCGTCATGATTTGTTTGTTCAGCAGCATGAGCATGGTGTCCACCAGCCAAAGCAAATGTAGCAATTCCTGCAGTAGCGATTGTAGCAGTAGCGATTTTCTTCATTATAAAATATCCTCCCGAAAAATAATTTAATATAATTGTATTTTTTATAGTGGTTGATGAATCGGACATCAACAATTAATCATCTTGTTTAAGACAAACAATACTTTACCAGAAAAAAGTTGGTTTGTGTGGGTTGTTAACATTTTGTAATTTTCCTCTAATATATTTTAAACGTATTTTGCATAATGAGATATTTTGTAATAAAAAGAAATGCTTATATAACAGACTTTATTCAATTTTTTTTGATTTGTTAATTTTTTATGTCATCATTTTGTAAAAAAACAGAAAATAAAATAATACAGTTGAATTATGTAGAAAATGGTGCATAGGATAATTGATGATAAAAAACATGGATAAAGGATAAAAAGTTTTAACTGATATGAAATAATATGCGAATAATAAAAAGTTGGCTATAATAAAATATGATTTTGTTACTACTTATACCGAAATAAAAATTACAATTAACTATGTGAGATAGATACATTGAAGGAATGGTGTATGAATACTTCAGGTGGGGATTGAAGTATATTGTTGTATATCTCTGTAATTAATTGATGAGAGGACGACATATGAACGGACAGTTTTCGGTAAAATTATTACAAAAGTTAAATACTTATGGGCAAAAGACAGTCAATGTTAAGTTGATTTATTGGGTAAAAGGGCAAGGTACGATTGATATTAATTTGAAGCAATATCACATGACAGAAGGGGATATTGTACTTTTAATGCTGAACGATTTATATCAAATTCAAAGCGATGATGATGCAGTGACGTTAGTTGTTGATTTGTCTTTTAAAGACTATGTGAAATATGCGAGTGAATATATTGATATCAGTGGCTATAAACTATCAAATATTGAGAAGCAACAAGTATTACCTATATTAATGAATATTATTGAGTTAGAATGCTTTAATAAAGCAGACGAACAGACAACTTTAAAAATGATTAAACATTTATGTGTTGAATTAGGTTCAATGTCGCACTTATATAGAGCGAAAACACAAAATATGACAGTATTAGATGAAGTCCATGACTATTTAATTTCACACCATACAAAAAAATTAAAAAAGCAAGAGATTGCTAATGCATTAAATATGACAAATCAAGAATTGTCAAATGTTATAAAATACCAAACACCTTTTCAAAGTATTAATCAGTATGTCAATGATATTCGCTTGAAATGCGCGCTTATCGATATTTTAAAAGAGCATCGAACTGTGGAAGATATTGCATATCAGCATGGGTTTAATCATTACTCTAGGTTTATTAATTTATTCAAAGATTCATATGGATATACCCCAAAAGAAATTAGAAAGCAGTATCATAGTTTAACAACAAGTTATTATGAAAATATTCAATATTTACCATTAAGCGAACAAACTTATCAATCTTATTTTCATAAGGTAAAACATTATACAACAGTGTCCAATAATAAAGATATCATCCTCTCTTCTAATACTTTGCCAATTTGTCATATAGAACCTAAAGATTTATTTATTACCAGCCAACAATTGTTGTACTTGAATGAGCATCAGATATTTTATGTAACACAGCATTTATTTTCTAAAAATAAACATGTTTATGTGATTATACCCATTGATTTGACTGATTTCTCAGCGGTGCAGAGAATGTGTGAATATTACCTTACTAAATTAAACTATTTAGGACTAACGCCTATATTTTATTTTAAGGGTTTAGATTTAACATACCTCGAGCAACATGGATTTAATAATGTGAATCAATTATTTATAACTTTATTTTATTCACGCTTTGTAAATGAAGTAGATGGTGTATCAATTATGTTAGATAGTACTGACAAACAAGTGATACAGAAGGTTGTTAATGAGGTTAGACAATTTTTTAACAGATGCACATTGTATTTATCAGTACCTCATCGAGATGTTAGACCATATGAATTTAATGAAATTGATGAGTATATTACCTCATACTTTATAACTTTTGAACAATTAACTACTTGGAAAAAGTATCATCACAAAGTGATTTTAGATACAACAATGTTAAATATGAATCAAAATGGCGAGATCACTCAACAAAATATAATCAATTTTTCTTTGATGGCACGGTACTATTTAATGCTTAAAGGCATAAGTTTTTCGCTTGATTTTTTGCTGCAGTATTTATTTCACGGACGTAATATGGATAACAATATGTTTTTAGCGTTTTTCAATATGATGAATCAACTTAGAGGGGATATTGTCCATCAAGATAATCAAATCATTTTAACCAAGTTTAAATTTGAGTATCAATGTTTAGCTTTCAATATGAACATTTCAACCGCAGAACAGTTACAAGACTTGCAATTAAATTTTAAAACAACTCAGCCGATGAGCCATGCTGAAAGTAGTTTAATTACTTATACAAAAGCACCGAACTTAAATCATCATCAAGATCAAACGAAAAACAAAGATAATTTGTTTCAGCCACATTTTTGGAAAGGCCAATTATCATACCCAACGATAATTAACCGTAAATATATATTGCCTAGTATGAGTATAGGGCATATTAAATTTTCACTTAGAAGCTAATGCATGGTATTTGCTGACTAAGGAGGGTGTGTAGTGATGAACATTAACACACGAATTAGATTGGTGTTAGGATGCTATTCACTAGTAAAAACCGTCAATGAAAGTTTGAGATATGCTTATCATATGAATATGCAACAATTTAAAATACTTCTATTTATTAAAGATTATTCAACAGCGCATGAGCGCCCTTTGACGATTCAAACTTTAGTGATAAAAGAACACTGCAATAAAGCAATGATGCTTAAATATCTAGCTCAGTTATACGCAAT
The DNA here is from genome assembly GCF_001812565.1 of Staphylococcus sp. HMSC059F04. Classification (NCBI taxonomy): domain Bacteria; kingdom Bacillati; phylum Bacillota; class Bacilli; order Caryophanales; family Staphylococcaceae; genus Staphylococcus; species Staphylococcus sp. HMSC059F04. The sequence continues at coordinate 123,582 of NZ_KV809464.1, forward strand.
GCACTGGATATCAAAAAAGCGTAATCCTAATGATCAACGGCGACTTATTATTTATATGACCAAAATACAACATAAAAAAATTGAGCACCTGCTTCAAGAAATTAAAAAGATAATTGCAAATTATGATATAGATGCTAAGTTGGATTTACACTGTCATTTTAAACTTAAAGAGTTTATGGATGTGAAAGTACTCCACGATGACTTTGAATTAACAAGTTTACATGACAGTATACATTTAGATGAATTATTTATTTTAGGGCTTATCTATCTATATCCTAATGCGTACAATATGGCACAATTAAAATATGTTATTGAACAGCATAATATGTATATTACTCCATTGATCAAATCTTTAGTGGATAAAAAGTACATTTATAAAGAAAGATGTCGAACGGATGAACGGCAAATTCGAATAGGTATTAAAACAGATAAAATGTCCCAAGTGAAATTACTGTTTAATGAATGTTACAATACTATTGTTAACCACTTAGAATTAACCCATATATAGTCAATTCAAAGTGAATAGGATGATAAATAATGATACTTGATAATATTAATCCAAATGATTTGTTTCCAACTGAAACGAAAGGGCCATCTGTCTTAGGGATAATTGAATATCATGTTCAAGGACAATCTGAATTTGAAGGTGCATTTATAGCAACCTCAGAACGTTTAATTATGAATGTTGATATGAATGGCCAATTTTATTACAGAAATATTCCTTATAATGAAATAGAGTCAATTAACATGACTGACGATGGTATCAGTTTTACTTTTAATATTGGGAAAGTTCCAATGACGAAAATTAAGAATGGAGACATTCAACGATTTGTCGATTATGTATCTAATAAAATATAAAAAAGAAGATATGTAAATCTAAGTATTTGTTGAAGAGTATTCAATAACTTAGTTAATGATTGAACTTCATTATATGTATCAATTCCATACGTATACTAGAGGTGGTATAGTAAAGGTCATTGGCCTTACTTTTACCATCTTTTTTCTATGAAAACTGCCATCATTACATAAATAGGAATGTAATTCATTTTGGCGGAATAGAAAAATCTATAATTGCAATTAATGAATTAAATCACTTTAGCTTAATAAAAATATTGAATTTTATTATCTAATTGTTATAAAATATTATTTATAACAAGAGATGCGTTAAAATTTAAAAAACATTTAGCAAACCAAGCAACAAGATATGCATCAGAGGAGTGGTTGAAATTATGAGTAAGATAAAAAATATTGATGAACTAGTCAGTGCAACATTTCAAGTTAAACAATTTTTCAAAGCGACAAAGAAAAAATATAATTTAAGCTATGAAGAAATCTTTATTTTAAATTATATTTTAAAAAGTGAGTCCAATGAAATAACTTCTAAAGAAATTGCAGTGACTTCAGAGTTCAAGCCTTATTATTTAACAAAAGCACTACAAAAACTTAAAGAGTTAAAGCTATTATCTAAAAAGCGTAGCGTTCATGATGAAAGAACTGTTATTGTTTATGTTTCTAAAGATCAACGTCAGCGTATTCAAGAACTTATTCATGAATTAGAACAATATATTTAACTCATATAAGCATTGTTCATTAGCAAATGATGCCATCATTTATTCAAAAAAGCGCACTTTTTTCAGGAGTGATGTGCACCCCAAAAGTTGGATTAAAAATCTAACTTTATGGGGTGCACATCACAGTAGGAGAAAAAGGTGCGCTTTTAATTAAATATTAATTTGTACCTTTTACAATGATTTCATCATTATCAATATCTATGTCAACATGTTTTACATCAGTATGATCTAAATAATAGTCTGTAATTTTATCTCGTACCTGTTGTTCAACAACTCTGCGTAATGGACGTGCGCCCATTTGTTTATCATAGCCTTGTTCAATTAACCAGTCTTTTGCTTCTTGAGAAACATTCATTGTAATATCTTTTTTATCTAAAGTCACTTGAACATCATCTAAGAGTAAATTAATAATATCTTGTAAAGCGTGTTTATCTAAATGCGTAAACTCAACGATACCATTAAATCTGTTAAGAAATTCAGGTCTGAAGAATCTTTTTAATTCATTCATAATGTCATCAAATTCTTCGTTGTCTCCATAACCAGCATTGGAAGTGCATATGACGATTGTATTTTTAAAGTTAATAACATTGCCTTGCCCATCTGTTAAATTACCATCATCCATTACCTGTAAAAGCAATGTGAGAATTTGAGGATTTGCTTTTTCAATTTCATCAAATAAAATAACTGAATAAGGATTGCGTCTTACTTTTTCAGTTAATGTATTGGAGTTGTCATCATAGCCAATATAGCCTGCTGTAGTACCTATCATTTTAGACACTGCTGTTTGATCACTATACTCACTCATGTCTAAACGAATCAATGCTTCTTTGTTACCAAATAAATCAATAGCCAACTGTTTTGCTAGTTCAGTTTTACCTACACCAGTAGGTCCTACAAATAAGAAACTACCAATTGGACGGTTACCTTCATCAAATCCAGCTCGATTACGACGAATGGCTCTGGAAACCATATCTACCGCTTTATCTTGTCCAATGATTTTATTTTTTAAACGGCGATTAATATTTTTTAAACGTTCGATATCATTATCATCCATTTGTGATACAGGTATTCCAGTTAGCCTTTCAATCGTATCAGAAACATCTTGGACAGTAGCTACGGATTGTTGTTCTTTCGTACCATTATCTAATTGATTTTGTAATTCTTTAATTTGGGATTGAATTTTATCTGCTTCTTTGTAAGCTTCTTTACTTACCGCTTGTCTCTTATCATTTTCTAATTCAGTGATTCTCTTTTCAGTTTCTACTTTATCCAGCGCAGGGTTTTGAGCAGATAAATGTGCGGATGTAATATCTAAGACATCAATCGCTTTGTCAGGTAAAAGCCGTTGAGGAATATATTGATTTGATAAATCTACACATGCTTGCAATACTTCATCTGGCAACTTAACTTGATGATGTTCTTCGAATTTTTCTCTAATACCTTTTAAAATTTCGACTGTGTCTTGTGCACTTGGTTCATTAACAACGACTTCATTAAAGCGTCTTGCTAGTGCAGCATCCTTTAAAATATTATTACGATACTCATCTTGTGTGGTAGCACCTATAATAGAAATCTCACCCCGACTTAATGCTGGTTTAAGTATATCTGATAATCCTTTACCACCAGATTCACCGCCTGTTGAGCCAGAACCTATCATTTGATGAATTTCATCAAAGAATAAGATGGCATTTTCATTTTCTTTTAAGGCATCAACTAATTTTTGAACGTTTTCTTCATAAGCACCGCGATATTGTGTGCCAGCTTCTAAACTAGAAATATCGACTGAAATAATATCTTTATCTTTAATCGAAGTTGGGACATTCCCTTTAACGATTTCTTGGGCTAAACCTTCAACGATTGCAGTTTTACCTACACCTGCTTCGCCGACAAGTATAGGATTATTTTTAGTACGACGACATAATACTTCTGCTGTCTTTTGAATTTCAGTATCGCGACCTATCACGGGATCAAGTAAACCATCACGTGCTTCTTGTGTTAAATTGCGTCCAATTTGGGATAAGTAATCTTTGCCACCAGTATGTTGTTGATTATTTTGAGCATTTTGAAATACATTTGCACTTTGTTCTGCAGAATGTTGACCTTGCTGTCTTAATTGATTTAATTCTTCAGGCGAAACTTCTTTACCATTAATATAAAACTTTTTATTTCCAGTATTGTTATTTGCTTGCATATCTTGCATCATTCGTCTAAGGATTGAATCAAAATCATTACTAAAAAATTGATTATTCATAAAATTCACCTCAAATATCAAAATTATTTTACATATGTATATTTACACTATTTTATAGTGATCAAACTTTATTAAACGATGAATTAATGAAAGATGTGTGAATTTACTCTAAATATATGACTTAGTACGCATAATGGATGAACTTTAATTCATAAATGTTGAGTGGTAAACTAGGGATAAATAATTGTAATGAATAGGTGATGTCAATGATAAAGTCATTTTTAATACACAGCAAGATTCAGAAAAAGTGGATTGAGAAATTCAAGACTATAGAGGATAGCTTTAAAGCAAGGGCAAATTCAAATGATTTACATGCTAATTTTCCCTTTGAGAATATAGAATGGCTTATTAAAGAAGGATATAGTTTATTAACACTTCCAGTAGCTTATGGTGGTGAAGGAGCTACAATTGAGGATATGGTTGTGCTACAAACATACTTAGGCTCTATCGATGGAGCAACTGCATTGTCAATCGGGTGGCATCTTAGTGTTGTGGGTCAACTTTACGAACAAGATTTATGGGACCAACGTATGCTTAATCGCTTTGCTGAAGATATCAAACAAGGCGCCCTTGTCAATAGAGCAGTAAGTGAAGCAGAAACAGGTAGTCCAACTCGTGGGGGTCGACCGGCTACGCATGCGGTTAAAGAAGGTGATGTATATGTGCTTAATGGCGTGAAAACATATACTTCTATGAGTAAAGCATTAACACATTTTATTGTTGGTGCATATGTTGAAGCTATTGATCAAGTTGGCTTTTTCTTAGTATCCAAAGATGCAGATGGTGTAGAAATTGCAGATAATTGGAATGTATTGGGCATGCGTGCTACAGAAAGTCATGATTTAGTGCTAAACGATGTTAAAGTTCCTCTTGAACATTTTGTTGAAACACGAGGACAACGACGCCCAAATGGATGGATACTTCACATTCCTAGTACATACTTGGGAATTGCTCAAGCAGCTAGAGACTATGCAGTCGACTTTGCTAAGTCATATCATCCTAATAGCATTCAAGGTACCATTGCTGAGTTATCTACAGTTCAACAAAATATCGGTAAAATGGAGTCATTACTATTATCAGCGCGACATTTTCTATTTAGTACGGCAAGAGGATATCAAATGTTAGACGGAGAAAGCCAAATTTGGAATGAAACCTCAGCGAGTAAAGTTGTGGTGATGAATCAGTGCCTTGAAGTGGTTGATTTAGCTATGAGAATCGTTGGCGCAAAAAGTTTGGAAATGGAACGCCCATTACAACGATATTATCGTGATATTCGTGCCGGCTTACACAATCCACCAATGGAAGATATGGCCTATAGTAATATTGCCAAGTCTGTCTTAGATTTATTTTAATGATGAACCATTAAAGTTAAAGGGTGTAACTATTGTTTTTTTATGTTCTGTAGGCATTATTAATCATAGACCAAGCAATATGTTTTAGATGCTGTTTACTTATTTTTATTTTGGAGAAAAGTAAGGCAAAAAAATAATTTGCAAAAATACCCATAAAATAGTAAATGTTATGTTGTAAAAAATCTAAAAATTGAGTATAATAGCACAATAATGATAATCATTATCAATAGGAGGATGTTATGAAAAAATTATTATTACCGCTAATTGCCTTGGTACTTGTACTAGCAGCTTGTGGACAAAGTAAAGATGCAGATAAGAAAGAAGATACAAAATCTTACACAATGGATGATGGCAAGAAAGTGGATATTCCAAAAAATCCAAAACGTATTGCCGTTGTTGCACCTACATATGCTGGAGGACTTAAGAAGTTAGGTGCTAATATTGTTGCTGTTAGTAACCAAGTTGATCAAAGTAAAGTATTAAAAGATAAATTCAAAGATGTGGAAAAAATTGGAGATAACGATGTAGAAAAAGTTGCTAAGCAAAAGCCAGACTTAATTTTAGTATATTCTACTGATAAAAATATCAAAAAATACAAAAAAATTGCACCTACTGTAGTAATCGATTACAACAAACACAAATATTTAGAACAACAAGAAATGCTTGGGAAGTTAATTGGTAAAGAAGATGAAGTGCAAAAATGGGAAAAAGATTGGAAAGCACAAACAGCTAAAGATGGTAAAGAAATAAAAGAAAAAATTGGCCAAGATAAAACAGTATCAATTGTTGACGAGTTTGACAAAAAGTTATACACATATGGTGACAATTGGGGCCGTGGTGGCGAAGTATTATATCAAGCTTTCGGTTTGAAAATGTCTGAAGGTCAAAAGAAATTAGTTGAAAAAGCCGGCTGGGCTGAAATCAATCAAGAAAAAATCCAAGATATTGCGGGAGACTACATTGTTTCAACGAGTGAAGGTAAAACAACACCTGGATATGAAACAACAAACATCTGGAAAAACTTACCAGCTGTAAAAAATGGTCATGTAGTAAAAGTAACTGCTGGTACATACTGGTACAATGATCCATACACATTGGACTTTATGCGTAAAGATTTAAAAGAAAAATTAATTTCTGCAGCAAAATAATCTTTTAACTTCATTTATCAGTTTGGGACATAAATCCTAAACAATAGGGAGCGGGGGAGAATTCATTATGAATTCTCCCCCCGTTTCTTTCAACTTGTCAGAAATATTTATGTCCTATCCTCATTTTAATATACTATACTATAATATTGATATGTAAGACGACTAAAGGAGAAAAAACATGACACAACAAGTATATTTTAATCATGATGGTGGCGTTGACGATTTAGTTTCACTTTTTTTATTATTACAAATGGATAATATTAATTTAATCGGGGTAAGTACTATTGGCGCTGATTGTTATTTAGAACCTTCATTAAGCGCCTCAATGAAAATAATTAATCGATTTTCAACAAAAAATATTGCTGTTGCACCTTCATATGAGCGTGGTGCTAATCCGTTTCCTAAAGATTGGCGAATGCATGCGTTTTTTATGGATGCGTTACCTATTTTAAATGAAACACATTTACATACTTCTGCTAGTATAAGTCAGATGGAAGCCTATGAAGATATTATTTTTAGATTAGAACAGAGCACTGATAAAGTAATCCTACTATTCACCGGACCGCTTACTGACTTAGCTGAGGCACTAAAAAGAAAACCCAATATCATACATAAAATTGAAAAGTTAGTATGGATGGGAGGAACGTTTTTAACACGAGGTAATGTAGAAGAACCTGAACATGATGGGACAGCGGAATGGAATGCATTTTGGGATCCTTCTGCAGTTAAAACAGTATTTGACGCCGATTTGACTATTGATATGGTTGCTTTAGAAAGTACTAATCAAGTGCCGCTCACATGGGAAATAAGACAACGTTGGGCGAATGACAGACGTTATACAGGTGTTGATTTTTTAGGTGTTAGTTATGCTGCTGTACCGCCTTTGACTCATTTTGTTACAAATTCCACTTATTTTTTATGGGATGTGCTAACAACTGCTTACGTTGGTAATCCACAGTTAGTGGATTATCAGACAGTAATGGCTGATGTTATTGCAAAAGGACCAAGCCAAGGTCGAACATTTTTAACTGATCAAGGACGTCCAATTAATGTTATCAATGATGTGAAACGTGATGCCTTTTTCGACTATATCACCGCATTAGCAATGAAAGTTGACTAAATGTAAACTTTCCATTTATAAAAGTTTACAAAGATGTTATAATCATTCTCATATAAGGAGGATCACGATATGAGTACAAAAGAATTAGTATATACAGCAGTCATGACTGCCATTATATGTATTTTAGGATTGGTTCCTGGAATACCTCTACCTTTTATGCCAGTACCCATTGTTTTACAAAATATAGGCATATTTTTAGCAGGGATTATTTTAGGACGTAAATTAGGTGCATTAAGTGCTGTTGTCTTTTTATTGCTTGTCGCTACAGGCCTACCAGTTTTATCTGGAGGAAGAGGTGGTATAGGTGTCTTTGCGGGGCCATCTGCTGGCTTTCTAATTTTATATCCTTTTATTGCTTATGCGATAGGTTCTGTTAGAGATGCGTATAAGCATAAAATCAATTTTCTAGTATTGATTGTGCCAACACTCCTCTTTGGCGTGTTATTATTAGATATTGTAGGCACGATTGTTATGGGCTTTATCACACAAATACCTATTTCTAAAGCATTTTTATTTTCATTCTCATTTATGCCTGGAGATATCATTAAAGCAATCATTGCTTGTCTGATTGGTGCAACCATGTTAAATCATAGTAGATTTAAAAATTTGATATAATTTAAAAAAATTAGGTGATATGTATGGAAGAATTGAGTTTTGAGCATATAGCGATAATGGGAAACCTCTTTTATGAAGATTCTAATAAAAAGATATATTTAACTCCTGAAGAACCGCATACGTATCATTCTAATCAATGGATATATAAACAACTACCTAATATCGAAGAATGGCGACGAGATGTACAAAGACAACAACAATTTCATCAAGCGCATCAATGTACACATCTTGCCTTTACATTTCCAGCGAATCATCATTTAGACAATGATTGGAAACAGATACTTAATAAAGAAGGGTACCAACTTGGAGTGCTTGAGCTCTATGTGCTTGAGTCTGCTGAGCTGGCGCGTTGGCAAACGAAATCAGATGTACAAATTCAGATTGTAGACAAAGATAATTTAGAGGATTATTTAACAATTTATAAGCATTTTGCATTACCGTTTGGTCATAGATTTGCTGATGAAAGTGTCAAACGTACACGTATCCATATTCAACAACAATACGATAATGTTGTTCGCTTATTAGCTTATTATCAAAATCAACCAGCGGGTATTTTAGATATGATCGTAAGTGACGAAATTGTTGAAATTGATGGTTTTGGTGTCTTAGAGAATTATCAACATCAAGGGATTGGTAGTACGTTACAAGCCTATGTAGGGCAATATGCTGACACAAGACCGGTTATTCTAGTTGCTGATGGTGAAGATACGGCACGTGATATGTATCTTAATCAAGGATATATCTACAAAGGTTTTTGTTATCAAGTTGTTAAAGAAAATATCAAATAAAATATAAAAAGGGAGCGAAAAAGAATTCATAATGAATTCTTTTTCGCTCCTTTTATGACATGAAGATAATTGACGTGGGCTTTTAATTCTATAAAAGGTTGAAATCTTATGCTTTAACGCGTTCTGGATGACTGTAAATATTAAATGTACCATCTCGTATAAAGCCAATTGCTGTAATATTTAAATCATTAGCTAGCGTGATGGCAAGCGTAGTTGGAGCTGATTTTGAAAGTATTACGCCAACACCGATTTTTGCAGCTTTAATAAGAATTTCAGAGGAAATACGTCCACTAAAAATGAGGATTTTATCTCGAACGGGAATACGGCGTTTTAAACAAAAACCATAAAGTTTATCTAAGGCATTATGTCGACCAATATCTTGGCGGTGTTCAAAGAATGTGTTGCCATCGCTAATTGCAGCGTTATGCAGACCGCCTGTTTGTTTGAAAAGTGTACTAGCTCCTTGTAGACGTGTCATCATATTTAAAATTTGTTGTGGATGCAGCGTTATATGAGACATCGACGTTTTTGCTATCGCCGCATCGTTTTGGAAATAAAACTCACGACTTTTGCCACAACAAGAAGCAATCATGCGTTTAGTTGAATATTCAAATCGATCACCGAGTTCATGTGTCAAATCCACATGGGCGAACCCCTTACTATCATCTATTTGGCAAGATTTAATTTCATCACGCTTGTATATTGCACCTTCTGATGCTAAAAAGCCAATCACTAATTCTTCCATATGAGTTGGACTGCAAATAACAGTAGCAAACTCATCTCCATTTACCATAATTGTAAGTGGAAACTCAGTAACATAGCTATCCGTTGTAGTTATAAGTCGCTCTCCATCATAATGAACAATGGATTGTCCTTGTAATACATCTCTTTCCATAATCATGCTCCCCACATCGTACAAGATAATATATTTATTATAATGCTAAAATACTAAGATTAAAATATAAATGATAGTACCACATTTAAGGCGTATTATTTAAAGTTATATGAAATTGTAAAATACACCTTTTATGAATATAAAAAAGTAGTATAATAATCCTAGAAGAGGGGGAATTTTGTCAATGAAATTTAAACATTTATTAGTTGTAATTGCAACATTAGTACTTATTTTAGCTGGTTGTTCTAGTGGTGGAAACGACAAAAAAGACGATAAAAAGTCATCTAGCTCAGATAGTAAACAAGAATTACGTATTTCTGCAGCAGCAAGTTTAGCCGATGTTTCAAAAGCACTTGAGAAGGAATTTAAAAAAGATCATAAAGATGCCAAAGTAACTTTTAATTATGGTGGTTCTGGAGCATTAAGACAACAAATTGAAAAGGGTGCCCCTGCTGATGTATTTATGTCTGCAAATACGAAAGATGTTGATGCATTAAAAGATAATGTGCATGATACATATAATTATGCTCATAATAAACTTGTACTTATTGGTGATAAAGACAGTACACAATCTTCAGTCAAAGATTTAAAGGGCAATGAAAAATTAGCTTTGGGTGAAGTGAAAACAGTACCAGCAGGGAAATATGCGAAACAATATTTAGATGATCAACATCTATACAATGCTGTGAAAGATAAAATTGTATATGCGAAAGATGTTAAACAAGTTTTAAATTATGTTGAAAAAGGTAATGCTCAGATGGGATTTGTTTATAAAACGGATCTCTATACTAACAAACAACGCAATGATAAAGTGAATGAAATTAAAGAAGTTGAATTGAAAAAACCAATCACATATAAAGCAGGTGCAACTTCAAATAGCAAACTTGCAAAAGAATGGATGGACTTCCTAAAATCAGATAAAGCCAAAGCCATTCTTAAAGATTATAAATTTTCGAATTAAGGAGGTCTAGTCAATGCCTGATTTTACGCCATTTTGGATTTCGCTTAAGGTTGCTGTGATAAGTACGATTATCGTAATGATTTTAAGCATAATAATTGCAAGACTGCTATATCGTGGCACAGGGCATTTTACGAAACTTCTTGAAAGTTTGATTCTCTTGCCGATTGTCTTACCGCCAACGGTCATGGGATTTATTCTATTAATTATTTTTTCACCGCGTGGTTTTGTGGGGCAATTTTTTCAAAATGTCTTACATCTTCCAGTGGTATTTACAATGACAGGTGCAGTTATAGCATCTGTCATTGTTAGTTTTCCACTTATGTATCAACATACTGTTCAAGGATTTCGTAACATTGAGCCTAAAATGCTTAACACAGCTAGAACAATGGGAGCAAGTGAAAATAAAATCTTTTTCAAGTTGATTTTACCGTTATCAAAACGTGCTATTTTAGCAGGAATTATGATGAGCTTTGCCAGAGCAATTGGTGAATTTGGTGCAACATTAATGTTAGCTGGATACATACCTAATAAAACGAATACATTACCACTCGAAATATACTTTTTAGTAGAACAGAGTCGTGAAAATGAAGCGTGGTTATGGGTGCTAGTTCTTGTGGCATTTTCAATTGCAGTCATCGATACTTTAAATTTTGCTAATCGAGATAAGTATCGGGAGGTTGATTAAATGCTTAAAATACAATTGCATTATCAATTAAAACAAACACATATTCATATTGACATTGATGATAATATACCGAAGATATATGCACTTAGAGGACCATCAGGAATTGGAAAGACGACCGTATTGAATATGATTGCCGGTTTAAGGCAAGCAGATAAGGCCTATATTGCTGTTAATGGACGTGTCATTACTGATACACAACAACATATACAAACTAAAATTCAATCAAGACATATTGGTTACCTTTTCCAAGATTACCAGTTATTTCCGCATATGACGGTGTATGACAATATTACATTTATGGCTGAACCATCAGAACATTTAAATCAGCTGATGAAGACTTTGAATATAAGTCATTTGAAAAAACAATATCCAATGACATTATCAGGTGGCGAAGCTCAGCGTGTTGCTTTGGCACGTGCATTGAGCACAAAACCAGATTTAATTTTATTGGATGAACCATTTTCTAGTTTAGACGATGCTACGAGAGATGAAGGTATAGAATTAATAAAACGTATTTTTCAAGAATGGCAAATTCCTATTATATTTGTTACGCATTCAAACTATGAAGCTGAAACGCTTGCAGATGAACTGATTATTATTGGTTAATATCATTTTAATTGGAGCTAAACAAGTCATTTTTGATTATTTAAATCGCATTTTTATGAGAGCGGTACTCAAAGGTAAATGAACCTTGGTTTCGCTCTTTTTTGATTCGCTAAAAAGTATCCTACAAAGTAATTTTTATATAATAATTCAAATTTTTGAGAGTAGCTATAAATACTTATATAATGATGATAATGATGCAGAAAGAGGGAGCTAAGCATGACGCAAGACCGATATTCAAGGCAAATTTTATTTAATAAAATTGGTGAAAAAGGTCAAGAAGATTTACGACAAGCTCAAGTACTAATTGTTGGAATGGGAGCGTTAGGTACGCACTTAGCAGAAGGGCTAGTGCGTGCAGGAGTAAAGCAATTAACGATAGTTGATCGAGATTATATAGAATATAGTAATTTACAACGCCAAACATTATTTACAGAGCAAGATGCAGCAGAGGGCTTGCCAAAGGTAATTGCTGCAAAGGCGCATTTGGAAAGTATTGATAAAGATGTACTAATACATGCTTTTATAGCGCAAGTCGATCGTGCATTTTTAAACTCGAATGGCACGCATGTTGATTTAATACTCGATGCAACAGATAATTTTGTAACGCGTCAATTGATTAATGATTTCTGTTATCAACAACATATTCCATGGATATATGGCGGAGTTGTTCAAAGTACTTATGTAGAAGCTCCATTTATACCTGGAAAGACACCATGCTTTAATTGTTTAATACCACAGTTACCATCGATGACGCTAACCTGTGATACGGTGGGTGTGATACAACCAGCAGTAACTATGACAACGAGTTTACAGCTTAAAGATGCATTGAAAATATTAACGCATCAAGATATTGCAGCAAAACTAACTTATGGAGATATATGGGAAGGACAGCATATAAGTATTGGTTTTAGTAAAATACAACAAGATAACTGTGCGACTTGTGGAACGGCAGCAAACTACCCTTATTTACAGCAACAACCTCAGCGCTATGCCATGTTATGTGGACGTGATACTGTACAGTATGTCAATCCAGATATTTCTCAAGAGATGTTGGTGTCATATTTGGACTCGCGTCAAATCGATTATCAAACGAACGGTTATTTAGTGATGTTCCACTTTAATAAATATCGTATTGTTTGCTTTCATGATGGTCGATTTTTAATACATGGAATGACTAATATTACGCAAGCTACAAAACTCATAAATGCTTTATTTGGATAAAGGAGGTCTAAATATGCATACACATAGGAAAATAGATAGAGCTATAAATTGTGCTGTATTAACGGTTTCAGATACTCGAGATAAAAAGAGTGATAAAGGAGGACAACTTGTTCAAACATTATTGCATGATGTAGATGCGGAACTTGCTATTAAAGATTACGCCATAGTAAAAGATGAAAAAATAGCAATACAAAATCAATTACAGTTATGGTTGAAGTCTGATATTGATGTCATTATCACAACGGGTGGTACAGGAATTGCACCAAGAGATGTAACGATTGAAGCGGTAGAACCATTGTTGACAAAAAAATTAGATGGTTTTGGGGAGTTGTTCAGGTATTTAAGCTATGCTGAAGATGTTGGTACAAGGGCACTTTTATCGCGTGCAATTGCAGGAACAGTAAATAATAAACTTATTTTTACGCTACCAGGTTCTACAGGGGCTGTTAACTTAGCAATGAAAAAGCTCATACAACCAGAATTAAATCATATGGTTTATGAGCTCAATAAAAAAGTGTAATAATTGAAATAAATAAAAAAATGGTTATTGTCTATAGTATTCGCCGGATTTGCCGCCAGTTTTACTTAATAAAAATGTTTCACCAATAATCATGCCTTTGTCAACCGCTTTAGTCATATCGTAAATAGTTAAGGCGGTTATAGAAGCTGCAGTTAATGCTTCCATTTCGACGCCAGTTTTGCCAGTAGTTGAAACGGTTGCTTCAATATTAAGTTGATGTTGACCTTTGTCTAAATCTGACCAAGAAAATGTAATATCAATACCAGTAAGCGGTAAAGGATGACACATTGGAATCATTGTAGAGGTGTTCTTAGCAGCCATAATTCCTGCAATCTGTGCAGTATTTAAGACATTCCCTTTTTTAGCTGTATGATTAACAATTTGTTCATAAATTGTGTGATTTACTATAATACTTGAATGTGCAACGGCAGTGCGCTTAGTGATGTTTTTTGCTGAAACATCAACCATTTTGGCGTTGCCTTGATGATTTATATGTGTGAAATCAGCCATGATATTCCTCCTCTTAAAATTCAGTATATCATGAAATATTAGTTAACTTGGAGATGATAAAATGACAATCGAGAAAAGAACGCCGATTCCTGTAAAAGAAGCAATTTCAAGAGTCGTAAATCAAGATATTTATACCTCAGTAATAACCGTTCCACTTGATGAAAGCTTAAATTATGTATTAGCCGAAAATATTGTTGCAACAAGTGATATTCCAAGATTTAATAAATCGCCATACGACGGATTCGCTATTCGTAGTGAGGATAGTGCGGGTGCTTATCATCAGAATAGAAAAAAATTTAAAGTTGTTGATCATATCGGTGCTGGAGATGTATCATCTCATCAATTACAAGCAGGTGAAGCGGTGCGCATTATGACTGGTGCTCAAATGCCAGAAGGTGCCGATGCTGTGGTTATGTTTGAACAAACGGTTGAAGATAAAGATACATTTACAATTCGAAAATCTTTTGAGCCATATGAAAATGTTTGTCTCAAAGGAGAAGAAACTGCAACTGGAGATATTGTGTTACAACGAGGGCAGCTTATTAATGCAGGTGCCATTGCTGTATTAGCTACGTTTGGTTATAGTGAAGTTCCTGTATTTGATAAACCAAGTATCGCTGTTATTGCAACTGGTAGTGAATTATTAGATATTAATGAAGACCTACAGCCAGGTAAAATACGTAACTCTAATGGACCAATGATTCAAGCACTTGCTAACAAGGTTGATATTGGTGCTGATGTATATAAAATTCAACAAGACGATTTAGATAGTAGTATTACAGCAGTTCGTGAAGCACTTGAGACACATCAAATTGTGATTACAACAGGTGGTGTTTCTGTAGGGGATTTTGATTATTTACCAGAGATATACAAGGCTATTGATGCTAAAGTATTATTTAATAAAGTTGCTATGAGACCTGGAAGTGTCACTACAGTCGCAGTTACTACTGATAAATATTTATTTGGCTTATCCGGTAATCCATCAGCCTGCTATACTGGTTTTGAATTATTCGTTAAACCTGCAATTTATCATATGATGGGCGCAGATGCTTTTTATCCACAAGTTGTTAAAGCTACACTTATGGAAGATTTTACGAAAGCGAATCCATTCAGTCGATTTATTCGTGCTAAAGCAACATTGTCAGCTAATGGCGCTACTGTGGTGCCGTCAGGTTTTAATAAATCAGGGGCTGTTGTCGCTATTGCACATAGTAACGCCATGATTATGCTTCCTGGAGGTACACGTGGTTTCAAAGCGGGACATACCGTTGACGTTATTCTCACTGAATCGCATGCTTATGAAGAGACGTTGTCGCTATGATTATTCAAATTGTTGGCTATAAAGACTCGGGAAAAACGACACTGATGGCGCACACCATTCGGTTACTAAAACAACACAATTTGACTGTTGTAACAATAAAGCATCACGGGCATCATGGAGAAGAAATCACGTTACAGCATCAAGAAGTTGATCATATGAAACATTTACACGCTGGTGCAGATCAAAGTATTGTTCAAGGACATCAGTATCAGCAAACGATTACGCGGCAATGTAATCAAAGTCTTAAGGATGTTATTGACAAATCTGTTACAATTGACTATGACATCATTTTAGTAGAAGGTTATAAATTAGCTGAGTTTGACAAAATCATTGTTTATCGTAACGAAAAAGATTTAACTCAACTTCAAGCATTATCCAATGTACGCTACAGTATTAATCTTTCCGACGCGCAAGCATTAACAAAATTTGATAGTTGGTTATTAGATTGGATAGAAATTAAAGGATGAACGTAATGAAACAATATGAAATTGTGACTGAACCAATAAATACAGAACAATATAGAAATTTCACTGTGAATGAATACCAAGGTGCAGTAGTTGTATTTACGGGTCATGTACGAGAGTGGACGCAAGGCGTTAAGACTAAGTATTTGGAATATGAAGCATATGTGCCTATGGCTGAAAAAAAGCTTGCCCAAATAGGTGACGAAATCTCAAAAAAATGGCCAGGAACGATTACCTCCATTGTTCACCGTATAGGGCCACTCGCAATTTCTGATATCGCTGTGTTGATTGCTGTTTCATCACCACATCGTAAAGATGCTTATCGTGCAAATGAATATGCGATTGAACGCATAAAAGAAATCGTGCCAATTTGGAAAAAAGAAATATGGCAAGATGGTTCAGCTTGGCAAGGTCATCAACGTGGGTATTACCAAGATGCCAAAAAGGGAGAGTCAAGATAGTGAAAGTATTGTATTTTGCTGAAGTTAAAGAAATACTTAATATGAGCAATGAATATATAGATATTTTGGAACCGAAAACGGTTAAGGAAATTAGACAACTGCTAAATCAATATCATCCAGAACTAATGGATAAAAAATTCCAAATTGCAGTCAATGAAGAATTTACGAAAGAAGACGGTATAGTTCAACCTGACGATATTATTGCTTTAATACCACCAGTAAGCGGAGGATAAAATATATTATGAAAGCTATTATACTAGCTGGTGGCCATTCAGAGAGATTTGGTCAGCCCAAAGCTTTTGCCACCATTGATAACGAGCCTTTTTATAAAAAAATAATTCAAGTATTGCAAGATACTAATATGTTCAATGACATTATTATTAGTACAAATGATAAACTAGCACCTTTTTTTGACTATTCAAATGTGATGATAGATGAGGTCAAAGTTAGTGATAAAGGTCCGTTAGCAGGTATTTATACCGTTATGAAAGCATATCAAGATGAAGAACTCTTTTTTGTCGTATCGGTGGATACCCCTATGATTACTGGTAAAGCTATTAGTGGATTATATCATTTTATGGTTTCTCATCTGATTGAGAATCATTTAGATATTGCTGCTTTTTCTGAAAATGGACGAATGATACCTACAATCGCATTTTATAATCCTAAAATTTTACCTGTCATTAAGCAAGCTTTAACATCAAATGACTATAGTATGAAACACGTTTATGACCAAGTATCTGCAGCTTGGTTAGATGTGACTGAGATACAATCTCCAGACTATTGGTATAAGAATATCAATTATCAGCAAGATTTGGACTCTTTAATGCAGCAGATAAAATAAGCAAGGAGGTCCAGACGATGGTAATGCAAATAAAAGATAAACTTGGTCGGCCGATTCGTGATTTAAGAATATCTGTGACAGATAGGTGCAATTTCAGATGTGATTATTGTATGCCTAAAGAAATATTTGGTGACGATTTTGTCTTTCTACCTAAAGATGAATTACTTACATTTGAAGAAATTGAACGTATTGCTGAAATATATGCCGAATTAGGTGTAAAAAAATTACGTATTACCGGAGGAGAACCTCTACTGCGTCGAAATTTATATCAACTCATTGCAAGGCTTAATAAAATTGAAGGTATTGAAGATATAGGTCTAACGACAAATGGCTTATTATTAAAAAAACATGGCTTAAAATTATTTGAAGCAGGGTTACGTCGTATTAATGTTAGTCTTGATGCTATAGATAATAGTGTATTTCAAGCAATTAACAATAGAAATATTAAAGCAGAAACTATTTTAGATCAAATTAATTATGCAATTGCAATTGGTTTTCATGTCAAAGTCAATGTCGTTATTCAAAAAGGTGTGAATGATGATCAAATCATTCCGATGCTGCATTATTTCAAAGCTAAAAATATCGAAGTTAGATTTATTGAATTTATGGATGTTGGTAATGATAATGGTTGGGACTTCAGCAAAGTTGTTACTAAAGATGAAATGTTGACAATGATAGAGGATGAATTTGATATAGAACCGATGGCGCCTAAATATTACGGCGAAGTTGCAACATATTATCAGCATAACGATAACGGTGCAAAATTCGGTTTAATTACTAGCGTATCAGCCTCGTTTTGTTCTAGTTGTACTCGAGCTAGACTATCATCAGATGGTAAGTTCTATGGTTGCCTTTTTAGTACAGCAGAAGGATTTAATATTAAAAAGCTATTGCGCTCAGGTATAAGTAATAGTGAATTAAAAGCAGAACTCATTAAATTATGGCAAGTACGGGACGACCGTTATTCTGATGAACGGACAGAACAAACAGTTAAAAATAGACAACGAAAAAAGATAAATATGAACTATATAGGCGGATAAAAAGTAAATATGTAGATGAAAAACATTTAACACCTAAGTCTTCAAATAGAGGTGATTTCTATGTTTGAACAGTGCTTATATATTAGACCATGATCAATCATAAAGCTTTATTTTATATAATTAGTTTGAATATGTAGTTACTTCTCTATAATGCGTATTATTCATTCATCCTTTCATTAACAAGATGACATGATTAGAAGCATCATTTTATTATTACGTTCGAAAAATTGTCGAATTTTGGTGTTGTTACTTTAGCGATTGTATTGCTTATAATTGCTCTCGATTTTAAAATCAATAATTGATAACAATATTTTGCTATTAATTTAATAATTTTAATAGATTAAATTGAAACTATGGTATATAATTTTTATGAGCAATTAAAATTTCATATTCACTTACAACAGAGAATCAACATAGGAGGATTTTAATATGAGTCAAAAAGTACAACATTTTATTGCTGCCGAGAGAGAATTGAGTCAACTAAAACATTGGTTAAAGACAACTTACAAAGTCTCAATTGAAGAATTTGTCGTGTTGTTCAAAGTTTATGAGGGCAAAAAAATAAGTGGTAAAGAATTGAGAGATACTTTACACTTTGAAATGCTATGGGATACAAGTAAAATCGATGTGATTATACGTAAAATTTATAAAAAAGAATTAATTTCAAAAGTTCGTTCAGAAACTGATGAAAGACAAGTCTTTTATTTCTTTAATAAAGCACAATTAAAAGTGATTGATAAAATGAAATCAGAAATTGAGTCAATTAGTATAGCAAATTAGTATTTTAAATAACTAGGCAAAAAGCTGGGGCAAAATTTCTAGAAAAATAGCCAGTAAATGAGTTTTTTATAAATTCATTTACTGGCTATTTTGTTTAAACTACTGCCAATATTTAGTTCATAGCTTAAAACATGTGCCATACGCATTCATCTTCTCAGAGACATATATGTTTAGGGGCATATTAATTTGGAGTAAGGTGTTTAACTTTACGACCATGAATGACAAAATAAATTACAATAGTTATCGTGCTGACAAGGGCCATTAGCAAATAAATATTACTATAAGAAATCGTATTGGTAAACATACCCAAAACACTAGGCCCAAAGCCAATACCAATATCCAAACCTATAAAGTATGTTGAAGTTGCTAAACCATATTTTGCTGGTGGAGATACTTTGATTGCAATGGCTTGCATTGAAGATGAAAGATTTCCATAACCAATGCCTAAAGTGATACCAGCTAGTAACAACGTAAATGGGTTAAAGCTAAAGACAAGTAAAACAAAGGATATGATTAAAGCAATAAATGCGGGATAGACCACAATATTTTCGTTATGCTCATCCATTAATCGGCCTGCAATAGGTCTTGTAATTAGCGAAGCAATAGCATAACAGATAAAGAAATAACTTGAAGTCTCAATTAAATGTCTTTGCTCAGCAAAAAACTGTAAAAAAGTAAGAATTGAGGCATAGCCCAATCCAACTAATAGCATAATGATAGCTACAGGAATAGCTTCTCGAGCAATAAAGCGTTGTAAGCTAAATCCTTTATTATGTTGATGAGGATGTTGATATTTTCCAGTGAAATCAAATGCTACGTGAACAAACAAAGAAAGTATGAGACTAATTATGCCCAGAATAATACAAATTGTAAATAGTAGCATGATTGAAAATGATTTAACAAGCAATAAACCGAAAAATGGACCGATTGCGGTACCTAGAACAAGACTTAATGAAAATAAACTAATCCCTTCACTTTTACGTGTTTTTGGGGTAATACATGCTGCTATTGTTCCTGTCGCTGTAGATGCAACAGCTGTAGCTAGGCCATTCATTAAGCGTGTAAAAATTAAAAACCATAACGGACCTGGAACAAAATATAATAATTGAGTAATCACTAGAAAAAGTAATCCAAAGATTAAAATTTTCTTGGGACCAAAATGGTTGACATAGCGACCTGTAATAAAGCGACCTATTAATGAACCTACAACAAAGATACCAACAACAAGTCCAGCCAAACTATCAGGTGCATGGAAAGCTGTTTTAGTATAATCTGCAATAATGACTATTAATAAGTACATACATAAATAGATAAAGAAATTAATTACGAAGTTTAGTGTAAAACTTCTAGTGAATATAGGTTCTTTATGTAATACTGTTGAATTCAACGGTTATCTTCCTCCATAAATATTTGATGCAGCGAGGCCATCATATTAATAACTTGCTCCATTTGTTTTTCGTTTATTGAAGCATGTGCTAATAAATCTATTTGTATACGAGATACTTCATCATTTATTTGTTGATATAGCACGTCTCCCTCAGGTGACAAATTTAATACCTTTTCTCGTTTATCATGTCCAGGTGTGATGGTCAATAAGCCTTTTTCGGATAGTACTTTTATAAACTGACGTGTAGTAGGCTTTTCAATGAAGCGACGTTTTGATATTTGGACTAGCGTTGTAGGTTGTTGTTTCGCAATATCTTTTAATACTAGCCATTGACCACTATGCAAATCAAAACGGTCTAATATTGGTTTAGTCGCTTTTATATATGGTCGATACAATTCAATAAAGCTATTGAAAAAATTATTTTGCAACAATCATAACACTCTCCTCGGAAAATGGTTAGGTTAACTAACTAAATTTGCACAAGATTTATTATAAATTGAATTGATACATTTGGCAATATCAAATTTGACACAGAAATATATGCTATAGTTTGTTAAACTATGGGTAACTAAAAGAAAAAGAGGGATGTACGATGGCAACACTTAATTTTGATCATCTTATTCATTATGTTGATCATTTAAATCAATTTCATTATCCAGGACAGCTACTCAAGCTTGAGCCAGGTGGCAAACACCATCGCTATGGTACATTTAATCGTTTAACATACCTAAATGACAACTATATTGAATTATTAGATGTTGAACAGCCGGATAAATTGGCTAAAGAAGTGAAATCCGAGGAAGGGCGCGTATCATTTGCTGCAAAAATTATTCAAGATTATTTTGCTGAAGGCTTCAAAGGGATATGTTTAAGAACAACATCTATTGAAGAAACTGCTCAACGGTTATGTGATAAAAATGTTGATACTATTGGTCCAATTCGCATGCATAGAGAGAATAAAAAAGGTGAACAAATTGACTGGCAATTATTATATATCGCTGATCCTGATTATTTAGTTAAGCCACCCTTTTTTATCCAATGGAATGAAACTGAAACAGAGCGGAAAGAGAGGTTTGCGCGTCATCAGCAATCACAATTTGTTATTGAGAAACTTGTTATTGCAAGTGAAAAGCGTGCTGTGACAGTTAAGAAATGGCAACTATGGTATGATATGGATATCATTGCTGATAACGATAAGTACACTGATTTGGTGCTAAAAGATGATGATATAATCTTTCGTATCCAAGATGGCAAGAAATCTGAATATGCCTCAATTGTAATTCAAGATCATGAAGCAACATCACAGTACAATATGACAATTAGAGGGGCAACATATCGTTTCATCAATGGAATGTTGCCGAAATCGTGATTCTTTTTAAATGATGTCTTGTTCGTCGACACTCACTTATGAACGATGTATAATGATAATTATTGCAATAATAAAGGAGTTAGTTTAGAGCATGGAAAAGATGAATATCACAAATCAAGAACATGACGCGTTTGTTAAATCTCATCCTCATGGAGATTTATTACAATTAACTAAATGGGCAGAGACGAAGCAACTTACTGGTTGGTATTCAAAAAGAGTTGCTGTAGGTGAAAATGGTGAAATTAAAGGGGTAGCCCAATTATTATTTAAAAAAATCCCAAAACTACCATTTACATTATGTTATGTCTCACGTGGGTTTGTTGTGGATTATGAAGATACAGCAGCATTAGAATTATTGTTGGCAGAAACAACTGCACTTGCTAAAGAAGAAAAAGCCTATACGATTAAAATTGATCCAGATGTCGAGGTTGACCAAGGAATTCAAGCCATTAAAAATCTTAAGAAATTAGGCTTTAAACATAAAGGATTTAAAGAAGGGCTGTCTAAAGACTATATTCAACCGCGAATGACAATGATTACACCTATCGATAAATCAGATGAAGAACTTATCAAGAGCTTTGATAAACGCAATCGATCAAAAGTAAGACTTGCTCTAAAACGTGGTACTCAAGTAGAACATGCTGGACGTGAGGGTTTAGGAACGTTTGCACAGTTAATGAAAATCACTGGTGAACGTGATGGCTTTTTAACTCGTGATGTGAGTTACTTTGAAACGATTTATGATGCACTTCATGAAGATGGAGATGCTGAACTCTTTTTAGTGAAACTAGA
This sequence comes from Staphylococcus sp. HMSC059F04, assembly GCF_001812565.1. Lineage (NCBI taxonomy): Bacteria > Bacillati > Bacillota > Bacilli > Caryophanales > Staphylococcaceae > Staphylococcus > Staphylococcus sp. HMSC059F04. The sequence goes on from NZ_KV809464.1 coordinate 146,283, forward strand.
GCCTAAACCGGTTATAGCTGAAACAACAAAAGAAATTGAAAAATTAAATAATGAAATTGAAAAGTTACAACAAAAAAAGCAAGATAAAAAAACTTTAAATAAAATTAATGATGCACAAAATAAGATGAATAATGAAGTAGAACGACGTCAAGAATTAGAATCACTTTTGGAAAAACATCCTGATGGTCTTTATTTATCAGGTGCGCTACTAATGTTTTGCGGCAAAAAAGCTTATTATTTATACGGTGCATCATCTAATGATTATCGTGATTTCTTACCAAACCATCATATGCAATTTGCGATGATGCGCTATGCGAGAGAAAAAGGTGCAACATCATATGATTTCGGTGGTACCGATAATAATCCACCTAAAGATAGTGAACATTATGGTTTGTGGATTTTTAAAAAGACATGGGGAACATACTTAAGTGAAAAAATTGGTGAATTTGATTATCCGCTTAACAAACCATTATATCAACTTATTGAAAAGGTTAAGCCCACTTTAACTAAAGCAAAGATAAAGTTATCTCGAAAATTGAAACGAAAGTAATGTCGGTGTACGTAATAAGGTGACAATTTGATCTGGACGTGTCTATATTGGAGATTCGTTCAGATTTTTTTAGACATTCAAAGGTAGGGGACAATATAAATGATAAAAAAGCTATTAAAATTTTCACTTGGTAATAAATTTGCAATCTTTTTAATGGTCGTCTTGGTGATTTTAGGTGGTGTATATGCGAGTGCAAAACTAAAATTAGAATTGTTACCAGATGTTGAAAATCCAGTGATTTCTGTGCAAACGACAATGCCTGGTGCAACACCGCAAACAACTCAAGATGAAATCAGTAGTAAAATCGATAGTCAAATTCGATCGTTAGCCTATGTCAAAAATGTGAAGACTGAGTCAATACAAAATGCATCTATTGTTACTGTAGAATATGAAAACAATACAGATATGGATAAAGCAGAAGAAGTATTGAAAAAAGAAATAGATAAAATAGAATTTAAAGAAGGGGTAAGTCAGCCGGAATTAACACGTAATTCTATGGATGCTTTTCCTATTGTGGCATATTCCTTTACGAATAAAGATGGTAATTTAAAAGAAACAACCAATGCAATACAGAAACAACTGATTCCGAAACTACAAACCATTAATGGTGTACAAAATGCCCAATTAAATGGGCAAACAACACGTGAAATTACTATGAAATTTAAGCAAGATCAATTGGATAAAGTAGGGATGACAGCTGAGGACGTTGAAAATTATGTTAAAGCGGCATCTAGAGAAACACCACTGGGCTTGTTCCAATTTAATAATACAGATAAATCAATTGTTGTAGATGGTCAGTTCACCTCTGTAGATGCTTTTAAAAATCTACAAATACCGTTAAGTATGGCTGGTCAAAGTCAGAATTCAAATCAATCAAGTAATAGTAAGCAAACATCTGCTAGTAATAGCCAATCTAATGATACTAGTGCATTAGCTTCATCTAAGCCACAATCTTCTGATTCATTAACTTCAACAGGTAATATACCATCTGTTAAATTACAGGATTTAGCTGATATAAAGATTGGTGATGAACGTCAATCTATTTCGAAGACAAATGGTAAAGATGCTGTTAATGTTCAAGTAATGAAAGCGCAAGACGCCAATACTGTTCAAGTTGCTAAAGATGTTCAACAAACCATCGATAAGTTTACTCAAAATAACGCTAAAATTGATGGCGTGAAAACGATGGATACGGCAAAACCTATCCAAGACTCTCTTTACACGATGGTTGAAAAAGCCGCATTAGGTACGATGGTGGCTATTATTGTTATATTACTATTCTTGCGCAATATTAGAACGACAGCAATTTCTATAGTATCAATTCCATTGTCAATATTAATTGCATTGGTAGCTTTGAAACTAACAGATGTGTCATTAAACATACTAACTTTAGGCGCTTTGACGATTGCAATTGGACGTGTTATTGATGACTCCATTGTAGTTGTAGAAAATATTTATCGACGGTTGTCAGATCCAAAAGAACAGCTCAAAGGGAATCCATTGATTATAAATGCAACAACAGAAGTGTTTAAACCAATCTTGTCTTCAACATTAGTTACAATTGTCGTCTTTCTACCTTTGGCATTTGTTTCTGGTTCTGTAGGAGAAATGTTTAGACCATTTGCCTTGGCGATTGCCTTTAGTTTATTGGCATCATTACTTGTGTCAATCACGGTTGTACCGGCGTTAGCCTCAACATTTTTCAAGAGAGGTCTCAAACAACAACGACAGGTTAAACAAAATAATGAAAGTCTAGGTACAGTTGGTCGTGGATACCAAAAAGTCTTATCATGGTCATTGAATCACAAATGGTTAGTTATTATTATAACTACAATTATATTAATAGCGAGTGTTGTCTTAGGTGGCACTAAGTTGGGAACAAGTTATATCTCTACTGGTGAAGATAAGTTTTTAGCAGTTACTTATACACCGAAACCAGGTGAAACTGAAGAAGCAGTATTAAAGCATGCGAAAGATGCTGAAAAATATTTGCAAAGTAAGAAGAAAGTTAAGACGGTACAATATTCAGTTGGTGGACCATCACCGGCTGACCCAACTGGTAGTACAAATAGTATGGCAATTATGGTTGAATATGCCAAAGATACACCTCACTTTGACGAGGAACCAGATAAAGTGTTAAAACACTTGGATCGTTATAAACACCCTGGAACATGGAAGAATTTAGACATGGGAACAGGTGTCGGCAACAGTTCAATAGAAGTAACGGTAAAAGGTAAGTCTACAGAAGCAATTAAAGGGACCGTCGCTAAAGTTGAACAAGTGATGAAGAAAACTTCAGGAGTGGCAAATGTCAAATCAGATTTATCAGAGACATATGATCAATATGAGATAAAAGTTAATCAAAATAAAGCGACTGACAATGGCATTTCTGCAAGTCAACTTGCGTTAAATTTAAATGAAAATTTACCTGAAAAGACGATTTCAACGGTTAAAGAAAATGGAAAATCTATTGATGTTAAAGTGAAGCAAAATAAACGTACAGATTGGTCTAAAACGAAATTAGAAAATATTGAGTTGAAAAAACCAACTGGAGGCTCAATTAAGTTAAGTGATATAGCAACACTTAATGAAACATCAACACCTAGCAAACTTGTACAAGAAGAAGGTGATTATGCGACTACGGTTTCTGGTAAGGTGATTAGTAAAGACGTAGGTGGTACGTCACAAACAGTCATGCAAAAGGTGAACAAAATAGATAAACCTAATCATGTCAGCATTAGTGTTGGTGGCGCGACGGATGACATTAATACAGCCATGGGACAATTGGCAGTTGCAATGTTGGCTGCGATAATTATTGTCTACCTCATTCTAGTTATCACGTTTAAAGGCGGACTAGCACCATTTACAATTTTATTCTCTTTACCTTATACAGTTATTGGAGTTGTATTAGCACTGCTCATTACTGGAGAAACTATTTCGGTCCCAAGTTTAATTGGTGTGTTGATGTTAATAGGTATTGTAGTGACCAATGCAATTGTATTAATTGATCGAGTAACCAATAATGAGCATGCAGGCATGTCGATGAAAGAAGCATTAATTGAGGCAGGAGGCATCCGTATACGTCCAATTTTAATGACAGCTATTGCTACTATTGGTGCATTATTACCATTATTATTTGGACAAGATAGCTCAATTTTAATTTCTAAAGGGATGGCAGCAACAGTCATCGGTGGACTTATTTCTTCTACACTCTTAACGCTCATTGTTGTACCAGTAATATACGAAATTTTATTTACTTTAAAAGGAAAACTAACCCGTAAATAATCTAAAAAAACACACATGACTAACGAGTATGATAGTCATGTGTGTTTTGCAATATATAGTATTCATTTCACAGTTTAAACTAATACATGATGAATACTAAAATTAAGTAAACAATGTATAACAAAAGAGTTAAGAGATTCAAAATAAGCAAGCCTTTGCGATCTTGTTTTATTGCTTTGAATCCAGTTACTTCAACATTACCAACAAGTAAAAGTAATACAATAAATACCCACCAATTTTCTGTAGGGAATTGCAGTGTAGTGATTGCAATTACGAAGAGTAATAATATCCCCATAATAATGCGCAATATTCTTGTGAAAATTGTTGACATTTTATAAATGCTAATATAGCTCACAATGAGATATAAAATAGGTAAAAGTATCAGATATAGTTGCATTTTAGACTTCCTTTCTAGGCCAGAGCCTATCATAGCATGTTAATGTTAATATGACTAGATGATTAATTATGACGCATTTTTGACCGTAATGTTGCAATTTGCTGTTCAATTTCAGCTAATTGTCCAATCAATGGATCAACATTTTGATTTAACGATTCTTTTTTTTCTAAATCATTTTGCAAGCGAACATAATCATATTTCAATTCAGCTAATTTAGCTTCTAAATCCATAAAATGAACTCCTTTGTCATCATAAAATAATGGTTAAAAGAATTATATCATGAATATAAAGACTTCTAAACCGAAGTAAAACTATGATAGAGTACTTTAATGTATATATAAACTTTAAATGAAAGAAGGGCGTATCGTGACTGAACAATTTGTTATGATTATTTTGCTAATAGGGCTTGGTTATTTTCTTAAGCGCATTCACTTTGTTAAAGCGGCTGATAGCCAGGTACTAGCAACACTTGTAATTAATGTCACTTTGCCTTCTCTGGTGATTGTAAATTTAAATCAAGCAGATTTAGATATGTCTTTTGTGATATTGCCTATTATGATGCTCGTTTACGGTGTATTATCTAAAGTCTTTATAATTTGGCTGTTTAAAAGGTATTCAAATAATATGCGTGGATCAGTGGGAATGATGATGGCAGCTTTAAATATAGGATTATTTGCCTATCCATTAGTAGAAGCGATATGGCCTCAAAAAGGGTTGATTTATTTTGGTATGGCTGATATTGGGGGAGCTATCATTATGTTTGGCGTAACATACTTTGTTGGGAGTTACTATAGTGAAGGTACCGATCAATTTAATTTTAAATTTTTAGCTAAAAAGTTAGTTCAGTCTGTTCCTCTAGTAACTTATATCACGATGTTTTCACTTAATATGTTTAACATTCATCTGCCACATATTGCTATTGACTTCTTTAGCATTTTATCAAAGGCTAATATGCCATTATCAATGATACTACTGGGAATGATGCTTAACTTCCAAATTGAAAGGAATTATATTGCTGTAGCAATAAAGTACTTAGCAATTCATTACGGCGTTGGTTTGGCAGCAGGTCTGGCAGTCTATTTCTTCTTGCCGGTCTCCGATCCAATGATTAGAACGACATTGTTTGTTACTTGGCTATTACCAGTAGGTGTAGCTATTATTCCTTACGCAATTCAATTTAAATACAAAACGCTACCGTTTATTGGCATGGTGACCAATTTAACGATAATGATTAGTATCGTTATACTATATGTATATCAAGCAGTCTTTGTATCATAAATAACAGGATATATTATGATTGGGTAAAAACCGTAATCATACAAACAAGAACTGGAGCAGAACAGTATTCATTATGAATTCGTAGTCCCGCTCCAACAAGGTTGACAAGGATTGAAAAAGGTTGGTATCAGCGTATTTTCAATCCAGTCAACT
>NZ_KV809464.1:152045-207906 GCF_001812565.1 Staphylococcus sp. HMSC059F04
AACTACTGTCAATATTTAGTTCATAGCTTAAAACGTAATGATGTCCCAGACTTGTCCAAATCACTTTTTAGTTGCTACTTGTAGGCTTAGTGAATTGTTCAAGTTTAAATTTTTTATATTCATAATTGACTTTGAAACCAAGTTCATTAAAGCGTGATACAAGTTTTGTATTTTTACTTCGTATTTTAAAATGAACTTTTTTAATTTCATAGTGCTTAAAGGCATAATTCAGTCCATAACTTAATAAATCAAAACCAATGCCCATGAAACGATAATCTGAGTGAGAACTAAAGTATTTAATTTCAGCATGGGAACCAGTAGTATCAATTTGTAGATACAGATAACCTTTTAAGATGCCTTCACTAACAAAAAGGAATAAACGATGGTAATCATCTAATGTAGCGATAAGTTCTTCTGCTGTATGTGCGCCGTGTTTAAAAGTATCATGATGCAACTTAGCAAAATGACGGTAAAAAGCTGTATGATATTCAATAATATTAGGATTAATTGTCTCCGCATGTGTTTGCTTATAGGCTTCTAGATAGTAATCCGTGAAATTATAATGCGCATGAATAGCATCCATCAATGGATAATACGTTTGGAGTCCTTCTTCAAAAGAAAAATTAAAAATCGAATGTGCAGATACATTTGAATTTAATGCATTAAATAACGCTTGAAAATCCTCCACAGTTAAGTCATGCTCTCCTTTAGTAAATGGACCAATGACTTTATAACAATCTTTTGCGTAAGAGAAAGCAAACAAAATGGTCTTTATATCATTGTTATTATCTGCACATGCAAATACACCTGGAAAATGTATTGCCTTGGTTAATAAAGTATCTATATCATCATAATTTTGAGGCAATTTATATAAATATGAGGTCTGAATGTAACTCGAAGCTTCTATAAATGACTTAATCGTTGCTAATTCTGTGAGTTTATGAATTTCCATTGATTTACCTCCCGCACCTTATAGTTAAGTTAATTATAAGAATAATCGTCAACAATTAAAAGCTTTGCATGTGAAATCACATGTTACAATAAGACTATTAATGACAAAATAGTGTCGAATATGGTGACACTTGAAATGAAAGGACTTACTATGAAATCTTTAATTTTAGCTGAAAAACCTTCCGTTGCGAGAGATATAGCAGATGCTTTACACATAACGCATAAGAAAAACGGTTATATAGAAAACGAAAAATATATTGTGACCTGGGCACTTGGGCATTTAGTAACCAATGCTCAACCCGAGCATTACGACAAAAGATATCAGACATGGAATTTAAACGATTTGCCCATTATTCCCAAACATATGAAAACGATAGTAATTGGAAAAACAAGCAAGCAATTTAAAACAGTGAAATCATTATTGTTAAATAAGCAGGTAAATAACGTGATTATTGCTACTGATGCGGGTAGAGAAGGCGAACTTGTTGCGCGGCTTATCTTAGACAAAGTAGGCAATAAAAAGCCAATTCAACGTTTGTGGATTAGTTCAGTTACTAAAAAAGCAATTCAACAAGGTTTTAAGAACTTACAAGACGGGAGAAAATATAATCATCTGTATCAAGCAGCATTAGCGCGCAGTGAAGCAGATTGGATTGTAGGGATTAACGCAACACGTGCTTTAACGACTAAATATGATGCTCAATTATCATTAGGGCGTGTGCAAACGCCAACCATTCAATTAGTGTATGAGCGTCAGAAAGAAATCAAGCAATTCAAACCTGAAGATTACTACACATTGCATATTAAAGTTGCTGGCTATGAGTTTGATTTGGAATCACAGCAACGCTTTAAATAAAGAGAAGATTTAGAGCATATCGTTAAAGCCATCGCACAAAATAATATTCAAGTGACGACCGTTGAGACAAAGCGTAAAAAAAGCTATCCGCAAGCATTGTTTAACTTAACTGATTTACAACAAGAGGCGTACCGCCGATTTAAAATGGGACCTAAAGAAACTTTGAACACGTTACAAAATTTATATGAACGACATAAATTAGTGACTTATCCTAGAACCGATTCTAACTTTTTAACTAGTGATATGGTAGAAACGTTCTCTGAACGACTGCAAGCTTTACTTGCAACTGATTACAAAGTTGCAGTTAAAAATCTAATGAAAAAGTCGTTCAATACAAAACTAAATATCATTAATGATAAAAAAGTTTCAGATCATCATGCGATCATTCCAACTGAAATTAGACCAGATTTAAATCAACTTACTGCAAGAGAACAAAACATATATATGCTTGTGGCTGAGCGCTTTATTGCATCATTAATGGAACCATACCAATATGAAATGACAACGGTTAAGTTAGAAGTAGCACAGCACCAGTTTAAAATGAAAGAAAACATACCTTTGCAACTAGGATATAAAGCCTTATTTGACACAACGCAAACTGAAGTAAAGAAACAACCTTTCCGTCAAGGGCAACAATATCCAATTTCACAAACAAATATAAAGAAACATCAAACAACACCACCAGATTATTTTAATGAAGGAACGTTATTAAAAGCGATGGAATCACCACAACAAGTTATTCATATACAAGATAAGAAATATGCACAAATGCTTAAACAAACTGGAGGTATTGGCACCGTAGCGACTCGGGCAGACATTATTGAAAAACTTTTCAATATTAATGCAATTGAATCAACAGACGGAAAGATTAAGGTCACATCTAAAGGACAACAAATATTAGATTTAGCACCAGAAGCCTTAACTTCACCGCTATTAACTGCAGAATGGGAAGAAAAATTAACTCGAATTGAAAAAGGTAAGTATAATCAGCGGAAATTTATACAGGAAATGCAAGATTTTACGACAAAAATAGTGCATGACATTAAAAATAGTGTGCAGACATATAAACATGATAACTTAACTACAACAGAATGTCCTACATGTGGGAAATTTATGATTAAAGTAAAAACAAAGAATGGGCAGATGCTAGTATGCCAAGATCCTTCTTGTAAAACGAAAAAGAATGTGCAACGTAAAACGAATGCAAGATGTCCAAATTGTAAGAAGAAAATGACATTATTTGGTAAAGGGAAAGAAGCGACATATCGTTGTATTTGCGGCTATACGGAAACACAACGACATATGGATGAGCGAATGAAGCATAAAAATAATAATAAGATATCTAAAAAGGAAATGAAGAAATATATGTCATCTGATGAAAAGTTGGAAAATAATCCGTTTAAAGATGCGTTAAAAAATTTAAAACTATAAATAATTCGAACAAAACGAGACTTTATAATAATAAAGTTCGTATTTGCTATTGTTTTTTCTACTAATAGGTATTAAACTATTAAAGTATTTTATTAAAAGGAGCATTTTACGGTGAGAAAATATTTCCAATTTGACGAAAATAACACGAATTATAAGAAGGAAATTATTGGTGGGATAACGACATTTTTATCCATGGCTTATATATTGGCTGTCAATCCACATGTCTTAAGTCTTGCAGGAGTTAAGGGTGTAACTCCAGACATGAAGATGGATCAAGGAGCGATTTTTGTAGCAACTGCTTTAGCAGCTTTTGTTGGTTCTTTATTTATGGGATTGATAGCGAGATACCCTATTGCATTAGCACCAGGTATGGGATTAAATGCCTTCTTTGCATTTACAGTAGTATTAAATTTGGGTATTCCATGGCAAATCGGATTAACAGGTGTGCTTTTCTCAGGAATTGTGTTTGCCTGTTTGACAATTTCTGGTTGGCGCGAAGTCATTATTAATGCCATCCCATATCAAATGAAAATGGCAGTATCGGCTGGTATTGGTTTATTTATCACCTTTGTTGGTTTACAAAGCGCTGGAATCATTGTGAAAAACAAATCCACACTTGTAACGCTTGGAAAGTTAACAGAAGGGCCAGTATTATTAGCGATATTAGGTATTGTTGTAACGGTTATTTTATATGCTAAGAAAGTACCTGGTTCAATTTTTATAGGAATGGTGATTACTGCAATTGTTGGAATGGTAACGGGACTTATTCATGCACCTTCAGGTATAGTAGGACATGTTCCAAGTATTAAACCAACATTTGGGGCAGCTTTCGAAGCATTTAAAGATCCATCACAACTGTTTACGATTCAATTTTTAATTGTAATATTAACGTTTTTATTTATTGATTTCTTTGATACTGCAGGTACATTAGTTGCGGTTGCAACTCAAGCAGGTATTATGAAAGATAATAAACTCCCACGTGCAGGTAGAGCATTATTTTCAGACTCACTAGCAACGATCGTCGGTGCAATATTTGGTACGACAACGACAACATCATATATAGAATCTACTTCTGGTGTTGCTGTAGGAGCAAGAACAGGATTTGCGAGTATCGTGACAGGTTGTTGCTTCTTATTGGCATTATTCTTCAGCCCATTGATGCAAGTTGTAACAAGTGCTGTTACTACACCAGCCCTTGTTGTTGTTGGGGTATTGATGGCGGCAAACTTTGCTGAAATTGATTGGAAAAAGTTCGAAGTAGCTGTTCCAGCGTTTATTACAATTATCATGATGCCTTTATCGTATTCTATTGCTACTGGAATTGCGTGTGGTTTTATTTTCTACCCAATTACAATGCTTATTACTAAAAAACATAAAGAAGTGCATCCAATCATGTATGTATTAATGGTGCTCTTCATTTTATATTTCGTGTTTGTACACGGTTAAAATTAAAAAGATCCTAGGACATATGAATCATGTTTTAGGATCTTAATTACATATGGACAATAGTTGACTTGATTGAAAATGCGTTTATACCAAGTTTTTTCAATCTTAGCCAACCTTTTGTCGGGGCGGGACTACGAATTCAAAATGAATGTTGTCCCGCTCCGTTTTAATTAAATCAGCGATTCTCATGTTTATCATCTTTATACTGTGTATAAACAACACGCGCATTTTTATTAGGTAGATAAGTTGGAGCGCTTAAGACGATAAATAAGAAAAATACCATCAAGAAGAATAAAATCCAATGCGTAATCATCCCAATAATTGGAAGAATTGCAATAAGTGATCCAACAATTCCAATTAAAGGTATAACTAGCATAGGCTTAATGGCATTTTGTTTATCGAAAAGCAAGATTATAACCAATACTAAATATAAAAATGCATTAAATAATAACGGTTGCCAAAAATAACTAAAGATAATCATTCCACCTAAAAAGGGGATTCCATAAAAGAATTCACATACTAATATAAATACACTAATAAGTGAAAGTGTAACTTTAATACTATGTTTCATGTAACGACACCTCCATTTACCTATATTATATGTAAAAAAAGATATATAGAAATTAAAAAGGCTGTAAACTAATATTACCTAAATAATTAATGACTAAAAATGCGAAAAACAGTTGAACTGACTGTAATTATCAAGTACAATACAAAGGTATGTGTTAGACAAGGTTAGAAAAAATACAGAAACCCCTTGAATTAGATGGGTTTTTACTGTATCATATCTAATGTTGGACTTGTAAGAAGCGATGAAGCGAAAGGTTACTGACACACCCGGCCGCTTTGCCATGGCGTTGTGGCAGATAGTTTTCGTGGAGAAGTCTATCACTTAAATGTAGACGAATAAGGAGGGAAAATTATGGCAAAACAAAAAATCAGAATCAGATTAAAAGCTTATGATCACCGTGTGATTGATCAATCAGCAGAAAAAATTGTTGAAACTGCAAAACGTTCTGGTGCAGATGTTTCTGGACCAATTCCGTTACCAACTGAAAAATCAGTTTATACAATTATCCGTGCGGTGCATAAGTATAAAGATTCTCGTGAACAATTCGAACAACGTACACACAAACGTTTAATCGATATTGTGAACCCAACACCAAAAACAGTTGATGCTTTAATGGGCTTAAACTTACCATCTGGTGTAGACATCGAAATTAAATTATAATAGAAAATTTTAGGAGGTGGACTTTCGATGACCAAAGGAATCTTAGGAAGAAAAATTGGGATGACTCAAGTATTTGGAGAAAATGGTGAATTAATCCCAGTTACAGTAGTAGAAGCAAGTCAAAACGTAGTATTGCAAAAGAAAACTGAAGAAGTAGATGGATACAATGCTATTCAAGTAGGTTTTGAAGACAAACAAGCATATAAAAAAGATGCAAAATCAAACAAATATGCAACGAAACCAGCTGAAGGTCATGCTAAAAAAGCAGGCACAGCACCTAAGCGCTTCATTCGTGAATTCAGAAACGTCAATGTTGATGAATACGAAGTAGGTCAAGAAGTCTCAGTTGATACATTTGAAGCTGGCGACATCATTGATGTAACAGGCGTATCTAAAGGTAAAGGTTTCCAAGGTGCTATTAAACGACATGGTCAAGCACGTGGACCAATGGCTCACGGTTCTCATTTCCACAGAGCACCAGGTTCAGTAGGTATGGCTTCTGATGCTTCAAGAGTATTTAAAGGTCAAAAAGCACCTGGACGTATGGGTGGTAACACAGTGACTGTACAAAACTTAGAAGTAGTACAAGTTGATACTGAAAATGGCGTTATCCTTGTAAAAGGTAATGTTCCAGGAGCTAAAAAAGGCTTAGTAGAAATTAAATCTTCAATTAAAAAAGGTAATAAATAATTAAGTAGCGAAAGGAGGAAAATGCATAATGGCTAATTATGATGTATTAAAAGTAGACGGTTCTAAAGCAGGTTCAGTAGAACTTAGCGATGCAGTATTCGGCATTGAACCAAATAACAGCGTGCTTTTTGAAGCAATTACATTACAACGTGCTTCATTACGCCAAGGAACACATGCTGTTAAAAATCGTTCAGCAGTTCGTGGCGGTGGACGTAAACCATGGAGACAAAAAGGTACAGGACGTGCGCGTCAAGGTACGATTCGTGCGCCACAATGGCGTGGTGGTGGTATCGTATTTGGACCAACTCCAAGAAGCTATGCTTATAAAATGCCTAAGAAAATGCGTCGTTTAGCGTTACGTTCAGCATTGTCATTCAAAGTTAAAGAAAATGGATTCACAGTTGTAGATAGCTTTGGTTTCGAAGCACCTAAAACGAAAGAATTCAAAAACGTGTTAACTACATTAGAACAACCTAAAAAAGTTTTAGTAGTGACAGAAAATGAAGACGTAAACGTAGCATTATCTGCACGTAATATTCCTGGAGTACAAGTTACTACAGCGACTGGCTTAAACGTATTAGATATTTCAAGTGCTGACAGTGTAATTATCACTGAAGCAGCTGCTAAAAAAGTTGAGGAGGTGCTCGGATAATGGAAGCTAGAGACATTCTTAAGCGCCCCGTAATCACTGAAAAATCTTCAGAAGCTATGGCAGAAGAAAAATATACATTTGACGTTGATACTCGTGTAAACAAAACACAAGTTAAAGATGCTGTTGAAGAAATCTTTGACGTTAAAGTTGCAAATGTCAACATCATGAACTATAAACCTAAGAAAAAACGTATGGGCCGATACCAAGGTTATACGAATAAACGAAGAAAAGCGATTGTTACATTAAAAGAAGGATCAATCGACTTATTTAACTAAAATAAAATTACCAATAAGGAGGTAAGCGACAATGGCTCTTAAAAAATACAAGCCAATAACAAATGGTCGTCGTAATATGACTTCATTAGATTTCGCGGAGATTACTAAAACAACTCCAGAAAAGTCATTATTACAACCGCTACCGAAAAGAGCGGGACGTAACAACCAAGGTAAATTGACAGTACGCCATCATGGTGGCGGCCACAAACGTCAATACCGTGTTATCGATTTCAAACGTAATAAAGATGGAATCACAGCTAAAGTTGATTCTATTCAATATGATCCAAACAGATCAGCAAATATTGCATTATTAGTATATGCAGATGGTGAAAAACGCTATATTATCGCACCTAAAGGATTAGAAGTAGGACAAGTAGTTGAAAGTGGTGAAGACGCTGACATCAAAGTTGGTAACGCATTACCATTACAAAACATACCTGTTGGTACTATCATCCATAACATTGAATTAAAACCAGGAAAAGGCGGACAACTTGCGCGTTCAGCAGGTGCCAGCTCTCAAGTGCTTGGTAAAGAAGGTAAATACGTATTAATCAGATTGCGTTCTGGTGAAGTTCGTATGGTGTTATCAACATGCCGAGCAACAATTGGACAAGTTGGTAACTTACAACATGAACTTGTTAACGTAGGTAAAGCAGGACGTTCAAGATGGAAAGGTATCCGTCCTACAGTTCGTGGTTCTGTAATGAACCCTAACGATCACCCACACGGTGGTGGTGAAGGTCGTGCTCCAATCGGTAGACCATCTCCAATGTCTCCATGGGGTAAACCAACTCTTGGTAAGAAAACACGTCGTGGTAAAAAAGCATCAGATAAACTTATCGTACGTGGACGTAAGAGAAAATAATAAAATCAACTTATTTGGGTGTGCGGCGTAAAGCTGCACGCACACAATAAGAAGGGAGGCGCCCAAATGGCTCGTAGTATTAAAAAAGGACCTTTCGTCGATGATCATTTAATGAAAAAAGTTGAAGCTCAAGACGGAAGTGAAAGAAAACAAGTAATTAAAACATGGTCTCGTCGTTCTACAATTTTCCCTAATTTCATTGGACATACATTTGCAGTATACGATGGACGTAAGCATGTACCTGTTTATGTTACTGAAGATATGGTTGGTCACAAATTAGGTGAATTTGCTCCAACTCGTACATTCAAAGGACATGCAGCAGACGACAAGAAAACAAGAAGATAACATATATAAGTAGAGGAGGAAATCCTAATGGAAGCAAAAGCGGTTGCTAGAACTATAAGAATCGCACCTCGTAAAGTTAGATTAGTTCTTGACTTAATCAGAGGTAAAAATGCTGCTGAAGCAATTGCAATTTTAAAATTGACAAACAAAGCTTCATCACCAGTAATTGAAAAAGTATTAATGTCCGCTTTAGCAAATGCTGAACACAACTATGATATGAACACTGATGAATTAGTTGTTAAAGAAGCATATGCTAATGAAGGACCAACTTTAAAACGTTTCCGTCCACGTGCACAAGGCCGTGCAAGTGCAATTAACAAACGTACTAGCCACATCACTATCGTCGTAAGTGACGGAAAAGAAGAAGCTAAAGAAGCTTAATAATTATTTAAGGAGGGAACACTGTGGGTCAAAAAATTAATCCTATCGGACTTCGTGTCGGTATCATCCGTGATTGGGAAGCAAAATGGTATGCTGAAAAAGACTTTGCATCATTACTACACGAAGATTTAAAAATCCGTAAATTTATTGATAACGAATTAAAAGAAGCATCAGTTTCACACGTTGACATTGAACGTGCAGCTAACCGAATTAACATTGCGATTCATACTGGTAAACCTGGTATGGTAATCGGTAAAGGCGGTTCAGAAATTGAAAAACTTCGTAACAAATTAAACAATTTAACTGATAAGAAAGTACACATCAACGTTGTTGAAATCAAAAAAATTGATATCGATGCACGTTTAGTTGCTGAAAACATTGCACGTCAATTAGAAAATCGTGCATCATTCCGCCGTGTACAAAAACAAGCGATTTCAAGAGCTATGAAGTTAGGTGCTAAAGGTATCAAAACTCAAGTTTCTGGTCGTTTAGGTGGCGCAGACATCGCTCGTGCCGAACAATATTCTGAAGGAACTGTTCCACTTCATACATTGCGTGCTGACATTGATTACGCACATGCTGAAGCCGACACTACTTATGGTAAATTAGGCGTTAAAGTATGGATTTATCGTGGAGAAGTTCTTCCTACTAAGAACACTAGTGAAGGAGGAAAATAATAATGTTACTACCAAAACGTGTTAAATATCGTCGTCAACATCGTCCAAAAACAACTGGTCGTTCAAAAGGCGGTAATTATGTAACATTTGGTGAGTATGGATTACAAGCAACTACAACGTCTTGGATTACATCTCGTCAAATCGAATCTGCTCGTATTGCTATGACACGTTACATGAAACGTGGCGGGAAAGTTTGGATTAAAATCTTCCCACATACACCATATACTAAAAAACCTTTAGAAGTTCGTATGGGTGCCGGTAAAGGTGCTGTTGAAGGTTGGATCGCAGTTGTGAAACCAGGTCGTATCTTATTCGAGATTGCTGGTGTACAAGAAGAAGTTGCTCGTGAAGCATTGCGTTTAGCTAGTCACAAACTTCCAGTTAAAACTAAGTTTGTAAAACGTGAAGAATTGGGTGGTGAAACAAATGAAAGCTAAGGAAATTAGAGACTTAACCACTTCAGAAATCGAAGAACAAATCAAATCTTCAAAAGAAGAACTTTTTAACCTACGCTTTCAGTTAGCTACAGGTCAATTAGAGGAAACTGCACGTATTCGCACAGTAAGAAAAACGATTGCACGTCTAAAAACTGTCGCTCGTGAAAGAGAAATTGAACAAAGTAAGGCTAATCAATAAAAGAGGAGGTTGTAAAAGTGAGTGAAAGAAATGATCGCAAAGTTTACACTGGCAGAGTAGTTTCTGACAAAATGGACAAAACTATCACTGTATTAGTAGAAACTTACAAAACACACAAATTATACGGTAAACGTGTAAAATACTCTAAAAAATACAAAACTCATGATGAAAACAATTCAGCTAAATTAGGAGACATTGTTAAAATCCAAGAAACTCGTCCTTTATCAGCAACAAAACGTTTTCGTTTAGTAGAAATTGTTGAAGAGTCAGTAATTATTTAATACAAGATTAAAGATAAGGGAGGTTTAACGAATGATCCAACAAGAAACTCGATTAAAAGTGGCAGACAACTCTGGTGCTCGTGAAGTTCTTACAATCAAAGTGTTAGGTGGATCTGGTCGCAAAACTGCGAACATTGGTGATGTAATTGTTTGTACTGTTAAAAATGCAACACCAGGTGGCGTTGTTAAAAAAGGCGATGTAGTAAAAGCTGTTATAGTTAGAACTAAGTCAGGTGTTCGCCGTGATGATGGTTCATATATCAAATTTGATGAAAATGCATGTGTCATTATTCGTGATGACAAAGGCCCACGTGGTACTCGTATCTTTGGTCCTGTTGCTCGTGAATTACGTGAAGGTAACTTCATGAAAATCGTTTCATTAGCACCAGAAGTACTATAAACAAACAATAACCATAATATTTAAGGAGGTGCCCACATGCATATCAAAAAAGGTGACAACGTAAAAGTTATCGCAGGTAAAGACAAAGGTAAAGAAGGAAAAGTTATTGCTACTGAACCTAAAAAAGACCGTGTCGTTGTGGAAGGTGTAAATGTTATTAAAAAACACCAAAAACCAACTCAATTAAATCCTGAAGGTGGAATCTTAGAAACAGAGGCAGCTATCCATGTTTCTAACGTACAATTATTAGACCCTAAAACAAATGAACCTACACGTGTTGGTTATAAATTTGTTGATGGTAAAAAAGTTCGTATTGCTAAAAAGTCAGGCGAAGAAATCAAATCTAATAATTAATAAATAATCGAAAGGAGGATCCACTTTGAACCGTTTAAAAGAAAAATTCAACACAGAAGTTACTGAAAACTTGGTTAAAAAGTTTAACTACAGTTCAGTAATGGAAGTACCAAAAATCGAAAAAATCGTAGTTAACATGGGTGTCGGTGATGCTGTTCAAAACTCAAAAGTTTTAGATAGTGCAGTTGAAGAATTAGAATTAATCACTGGTCAAAAACCATTAGTAACTAAAGCTAAAAAATCAATCGCAACATTCCGTTTACGTGAAGGTATGCCAATCGGTGCAAAAGTAACACTTCGCGGTGAAAGAATGTATGAATTCTTAGATAAATTAATCGCAGTTTCATTACCACGTGTACGTGACTTCCATGGTGTTTCTAAAAAAGCATTTGATGGTCGCGGTAACTACACTTTAGGTATTAAAGAACAATTAATTTTCCCTGAAATCGATTATGATAAAGTAAGCAAAGTAAGAGGAATGGATATTGTTATCGTAACAACTGCTAACACTGACGAGGAAGCTCGTGAATTGTTATCAAACTTCGGTATGCCATTTCGTAAATAATCTCTAAAAAAGGAGGCTAATTAAGTGGCTAAAACTTCAATGGTTGCTAAGCAACAAAAAAAACAAAAATATGCAGTACGCGAATACACACGTTGTGAACGTTGTGGACGTCCACATTCTGTATACCGTAAATTTAAATTATGCCGTATTTGTTTCCGTGAATTAGCTTATAAAGGTCAAATTCCTGGCGTACGCAAAGCTAGTTGGTAATTATTAAGAGTCTGAAAGGAGGCAACAATCAATGACAATGACAGATCCAATTGCAGATATGCTAACTCGCGTGAGAAACGCTAACATGGTGCGTCACGATAAATTAGAGTTACCTGCATCAAACATTAAAAAACAAATTGCTGAAATCTTAAAAAATGAAGGTTTCATTAAAAACGTAGAATTCGTTGAAGATGATAAACAAGGTGTTCTTCGCTTATTCCTAAAATATGGTCAAAATAACGAACGTGTTATCACAGGTTTAAAACGTATTTCTAAACCAGGTTTACGTGTTTATGCTAAAGCTAACGAAGTGCCTAAAGTATTAAATGGTTTAGGTATCGCATTAGTTTCTACATCTGAAGGTGTTATCACTGATAAAGAAGCAAGAAAACGTAATGTTGGTGGAGAAATTATCGCATACGTTTGGTAATAATAAATAAGGAGGTGCCCTAACATGAGTCGTGTTGGTAAGAAAATTATTAATATTCCTACAGACGTAACAGTTACATTTGATGGTCATACTGCAACTGTTAAAGGTCCAAAAGGGGAATTATCAAGAACTTTTGATGAAAAAATGACTTTTAAACAAGAAGAAAACACTATCGAAGTAGTAAGACCATCAGATTCTAAAGATGATCGTACAGTTCATGGTACTACTCGTGCTTTATTAAACAACATGGTGCAAGGTGTATCACAAGGTTATGAAAAAACGCTTGAACTTGTTGGTGTTGGTTACCGTGCTCAAATGCAAGGAACTAATTTAGTATTAAATGTGGGATATTCTCACCCTGTAGAAATTCAAGCAGAAAATGGTATCACATTTGCTGTTGAAAAGAATACTACAATCAAAGTATCTGGCGTATCTAAAGAGCAAGTTGGAGCAATTGCTTCTAACATTCGCGCAGTAAGACCTCCAGAACCTTATAAAGGTAAAGGAATTCGTTACCAAGGTGAATACGTTCGCCGTAAAGAAGGTAAAACTGGTAAATAATAGATAACTCTCGAAAGAAAGGAGTATAACAATGATCAGTAAAATTGATAAAAATAAAGTGCGTTTAAAAAGACATGCACGTGTTCGTACTAGCTTATCTGGTACAGCTGAAAAACCTCGTTTGAATGTTTATCGTTCAAATAAACATATTTACGCACAAATTATTGATGATGTAAAAGGCGAAACAATCGTACAAGCATCATCTAAAGATAAAGATATTGCTAGTGACTCAACTTCTAAAGTAGATTTAGCTACAAAAGTTGGTGAAGCAATTGCTAAGAAAGCCAATGACAAAGGCATTAAAGCTATTGTATTTGACCGCGGAGGTTACCTATACCATGGTCGTGTAAAAGCATTAGCAGATGCTGCAAGAGAAAGCGGATTAGAATTTTAATTTAAAGGAGGGACAATTACATGGCTCGTAGAGAAGAAGAAGCGAAAGAATTTGAAGAACGCGTTGTAACAATCAACCGTGTTGCGAAAGTTGTTAAAGGTGGACGTCGTTTCCGTTTCACTGCATTAGTAGTAGTAGGAGACAAAAAAGGTCGTGTAGGTTTCGGTACTGGTAAAGCACAAGAAGTACCTGAAGCTATCAAAAAAGCTGTAGAAGCAGCTAAAAAAGATTTAGTAGTCGTTCCACGTGTAGAAGGAACAACTCCTCATACTATCACTGGTCGTTATGGCTCTGGTAGCGTATTCATGAAACCTGCTGCACCTGGTACTGGTGTTATCGCTGGTGGTCCAGTTCGTGCGGTATTAGAATTAGCAGGTATTACTGATATCTTAAGTAAATCATTAGGTTCAAACACACCAATCAATATGGTTCGTGCAACAATCAATGGTTTACAAAACCTTAAAAATGCTGAAGATGTTGCGAAATTACGTGGCAAAACAGTAGAAGAATTATACAATTAAGGAGGGAAAATAAATAATGGCTAAATTACAAATTACCCTCACGCGTAGTGTTATTGGTCGTCCTGAAACACAACGTAAAACTGTTGAAGCATTGGGTCTTAAAAAGACAAACAGTTCAGTAGTTGTTGAAGACAACCCTGCAATTCGTGGGCAAATCAACAAAGTAAAACATTTATTATCAGTAGAAGAAAAATAAATAAGGAGGTGCCGAGAGAATGAAATTACATGAGTTAAAAGCAGCTGAAGGATCACGTAAAGAACGCAATCGTGTTGGACGTGGTGCTGCAACTGGTAACGGTAAAACAAGTGGTCGCGGTCAAAAAGGTCAAAAAGCACGTTCAGGTGGTGGCGTAAGACCAGGTTTTGAAGGTGGACAATTGCCTTTATTCCGTCGTTTACCTAAACGTGGTTTTACTAACATTAACCGTAAGGAATATGCTATTGTTAACTTAGACCAACTTAATAAATTTGAAGATGGTACTGAAGTAACTCCAGCTTTATTAGTTGAAACTGGTGTTGTGAAGAATGAAAAATCTGGTATTAAAGTACTAGGTAATGGTTCACTTGAGAAAAAATTAACAGTGAAAGCTCATAAATTTTCAGCTTCAGCAGCAGATGCTATTGATGCAAAAGGTGGAGCACACGAGGTGATCTAATGTTTCAAACGCTTGTGAGCTTTTTTACAACTAAAGAAGTTCGTAACAAGATTTTCTTCACTCTAGCAATGTTAATTATTTTTAAGATTGGGACGTATATCCCAGCTCCAGGAGTAAATCCTGAACCCTTTGCACATCAAGGTTCGGATCAAGGTGTTGCTGCTTTGCTAAATACGTTTGGTGGCGGAGCCTTAAAGAACTTTTCAATTTTTGCAATGGGTATTATGCCATACATCACTGCATCTATCGTAATGCAACTATTACAGATGGATATCGTACCTAAGTTTTCTGAATGGGCGAAACAAGGTGAAGTAGGTAAAAGAAAATTAAGTAACGTCACACGTTACTTTGCAATTATATTGGCTTTTGTTCAGTCAATAGGTATGGCATTCCAATTTAACAATTATCTAGGCGGTAAATTGGTTATTAATCAATCCGTGATGAGTTATTTGTTAATTGCGATTGTCTTAACAACAGGAACAGCATTTTTAATTTGGCTTGGAGACCAAATCACACAGTTTGGTGTAGGTAATGGTATTTCAATCATTATCTTCGCGGGTATCTTATCCACTTTACCATCATCTATCATCCAATTTGCGCAACAAGCATTTGTTGGTAACGATGATACGACTTTAGCATGGTTAAAAGTGATAGGTTTAGTAGTAGGTTTAATCTTGCTAACAATCGGTGCAATTTATGTACTTGAAGCGAAGCGTAAGATACCTATTCAATATGCGAAAAAACAATCAGCTCAACGATTAGGTTCACAAGCAACTTATCTACCTTTGAAAGTTAACTCAGCAGGGGTTATACCAGTAATCTTTGCGATGGCGTTCTTCTTATTGCCAAGAACATTAACGTTGTTCTTCCCTAAAGCAGATTGGGCTCAAACTATATCTCAAACTGCGAACCCATCCAATACTTATGGTATGATTGTTTATGTTGTGTTAATTATTGCGTTTACTTACTTTTACGCATTTGTTCAAGTTAATCCTGAAAAAATGGCCGATAATTTGAAGAAACAAGGTAGTTATGTACCAGGTATTCGTCCTGGCGACCAAACGAAAAAGTATATTACTAAAGTGCTATATCGCTTAACTTTTGTAGGTTCTATTTTCTTAGCAGTTATTGCTATTTTACCGATTTTAGCGACTAAGTTTATGAGCTTACCACAATCCATTCAAATTGGTGGTACAAGCTTGCTTATCGTTATTGGTGTAGCAATTGAAACTATGAAATCTTTAGAAGCTCAAGTAAGCCAAAAAGAATATAAAGGCTTTGGTGGTAGATAACTTGTAGGAGGGCATTTATGAATATCATTTTAATGGGTCTACCTGGCGCAGGTAAAGGAACTCAAGCGAGTGAAATTGTTAAGAAATTCCCAATACCACATATATCTACTGGTGACATGTTCAGAAAAGCGATTAAAGATGAGACTGATTTAGGCAAAGAAGCTAAATCATACATGGATCGTGGGGAATTAGTCCCTGATGAAGTTACTGTAGGTATCGTTAAAGAAAGAATTTCTGAAGACGATGCAAAAAAAGGCTTTTTATTGGATGGCTTTCCTAGAACAATCGATCAAGCTGAGGCATTAAATGAAATTATGTCTGAGCTTGACAGAGATATTGATGCGGTTATCAATATAGAAGTTCCAGAAGAAGAACTAATGAATCGCTTAACAGGTCGACGTATATGTGAAACATGTGGTACGACTTATCATCTTGTTTTTAATCCTCCAAAGGTAGAAGGTATTTGCGATATCGATGGTGGAAAGTTGTATCAGCGAGAAGATGATAATCCAGAAACAGTATCCAACCGTTTGAGCGTTAATGTTAAACAATCAAAACCTATTTTAGAATACTATGATAAAAAAGGTGTCTTGAAAAACATTGATGGTTCAAAAGACATTGACGAAGTAACCAGCGATGTCATTGATATCTTAAATCATTTAAAATAGATCAACTTCATACGGTCTATTAAATGGTGATTTTATTTAGGTTTAATCTATGATTAATAAGTTGAGTGACATAAGACGATATAATTCCCGCACTTTTGTTGAAGTTATTCTAACTAGTCACTGAAATAGATTCGTATCGTTAAAGTTGTCTATTGACGATTACCTTACTATTGCAAAAAGGGGGAAGTAATCAATGGCGAAACAAGATGTAATTGAATTAGAAGGTACAGTACTTGATACTTTACCAAATGCTATGTTTAAAGTAGAATTAGAAAATGGTCATGAGATTTTAGCACATGTAAGTGGTAAAATCAGAATGAATTATATTCGAATTCTTCCTGGCGACAAAGTAACAGTAGAAATGTCTCCGTATGATTTGTCACGCGGTAGAATTACGTATCGTTATAAATAATCGTCACTCCATAATATAGGGAGGTATAAAAATGAAAGTAAGACCATCAGTAAAACCAATTTGCGAAAAATGTAAAGTCATTAAACGTAAAGGTAAAGTTATGGTAATTTGTGATAATCCTAAGCACAAACAAAGACAAGGTTAATTAAAAGAGAGGTGTAAATTTATATGGCACGTATTGCAGGAGTAGATATTCCACGTGAAAAACGCGTTGTAATTTCTTTAACTTATATATACGGTATCGGTACATCAACAGCTCAAAAAATTGTTGAACAAGCAAATGTTTCAGCTGATACACGTGTAAAAGATTTAACAGATGATGAATTAGGTCGTATCCGTGAGGTTGTTGATAGCTTTAAAGTTGAAGGTGACCTACGTCGTGAACAAAATTTAAACATTAAACGTTTAATGGAGATTTCATCATACCGTGGTATCCGTCACCGTCGTGGATTACCAGTTCGCGGTCAAAAAACTAAAAATAACGCTCGTACGCGTAAAGGCCCAGTGAAAACTGTAGCTAACAAGAAAAAATAATAGGTAAAGGAGGCAAAAATAAATGGCACGTAAACAAGTATCTCGTAAACGTAGAGTTAAAAAGAATATTGAAAACGGTGTTGCGCATATCCGTTCAACATTCAACAATACTATTGTAACTATCACAGATGAATTTGGTAATGCATTATCATGGTCATCAGCTGGTGCATTAGGTTTTAAAGGTTCTAAAAAATCTACACCTTTTGCAGCACAAATGGCTTCAGAAACTGCATCAAAATCTGCAATGGAACACGGTTTAAAAACTGTAGAAGTAACAGTTAAAGGTCCTGGCCCAGGCCGTGAATCAGCTATCCGTGCATTACAATCTGCTGGTTTAGAAGTAACAGCAATCAGAGACGTTACTCCAGTACCACATAATGGTTGTCGTCCACCAAAACGTCGTCGCGTCTAATTCTTGATTGTTATTGTTACAGGTCACTGATCACTTAGCAAAACAGTTTGAAATTAAAGTCGACGTATTTAAGGAGGATATTTGTAAATGATAGAAATCGAAAAACCTAGAATTGAGACAATTGAAATTAGTGATGATGCTAAATTCGGTAAGTTCGTTGTTGAACCACTAGAACGTGGCTACGGTACTACACTAGGAAACTCCTTACGTCGTATCCTACTATCTTCATTACCAGGTGCAGCCGTTAAATACATCGAGATTGAAGGCGTATTACACGAGTTTTCAGCAATAGATAATGTAGTGGAAGATGTATCTACAATTATCATGAACATCAAAAAACTAGCATTAAAAATCTATTCTGAAGAGGATAAAACGTTAGAAATTGATGTACGAGATGAAGGCGAAGTAACTGCAAGTGATATCACACATGATAGTGATGTTGAGATTTTAAACCCAGAGCTTAAAATCGCAACCGTGTCTAAAGGTGGACATCTTAAAATTCGTCTTGTTGCTAATAAGGGTAGAGGTTACGCATTAGCAGAACAAAACAACACTAGTGATTTACCAATTGGAGTAATTCCTGTTGATTCACTTTATTCACCTGTAGAACGTGTAAACTATACAGTTGAAAATACACGTGTAGGTCAAAGTAGTGATTTTGATAAATTAACATTGGATGTTTGGACAAATGGTTCAATCACGCCACAAGAATCAGTATCATTAGCTGCTAAAATAATGACTGAGCACTTAAATATCTTTGTAGGTCTTACTGATGAAGCTCAAAATGCTGAAATTATGATCGAAAAAGAAGAAGACCAAAAAGAAAAAGTATTAGAAATGTCTATTGAAGAATTAGACTTATCTGTACGTTCATATAACTGTTTAAAACGCGCAGGAATCAATTCTGTACAAGAGTTAGCTGATAAATCAGAAGCTGATATGATGAAAGTGCGTAATTTAGGTCGTAAATCTCTTGAAGAAGTTAAATACAAATTAGAAGATTTAGGTTTAGGTTTAAGAAAAGAAGATTGATAAAGGAGGTTAACTCATGGGTTACAGAAAATTAGGTCGTACTTCTGACCAACGTAAAGCAATGTTACGTGATTTAGCAACGTCACTTATTGTAAGTGAACGTATCGAAACAACAGAAGCACGTGCAAAAGAAGTTCGTAGTATTGTTGAGAAATTAATCACTTTAGGAAAAAAAGGCGATTTAGCTTCTCGTCGTAATGCAGCTAAAACATTACGTAATGTTGACATCTTAAATGAAGATGAGACAACACAAACTGCACTTCAAAAACTATTTGGTGAAATCGCAGACCGTTATACAGAACGTCAAGGTGGTTACACTCGTATCCTTAAAGTAGGCCCTCGTCGTGGAGACGGTGCTGAATCAGTAATTATTGAATTAGTATAATTGTGAAATGTCACAATATATCACTGAATAAATACACTTAGAACTTATATATAAAGCAAATGAGTGCAACGATAATGTTTGCCACATACAAATATTGTCTAGCTCAGAGTACCCCATCAACTTAATAATCATTTAAAGCGTGAACTCAATAAATATGATGGGGTGCGCGCTTTTTTCATTTAGCTGTAGTTTAATTGACTATGGCTTTTTAGTTTGTGTCCTATTTGAAGTGGATGTTGTGTAGTAACGTGCATAGAAAATAGACAGTATATTTGATAAAATGTGGACAATATACAGATGATATGATTTCATGTAAAATATGATAGAATACATAAATTTTGATAAGGATGACTGACAATGGCTATGGAAGAAAATATAATTAAATTTAAAGATGTGTCATTTCAATATCAAAGCGATACTGCATTTACTTTAGATCATGTTTCTTTTAATATACCAAAAGGTAAATGGACGACAATTGTCGGTCATAATGGTTCAGGGAAATCAACGCTTGCAAAATTGATGGTAGGTATCGAGCAAGCAAATGAAGGACAAATTTTTTATAATAATCACCTTATCAATGCACAAAATTTACAAGATATTCGTAAACATATTGGTATCGTATTGCAAAACCCAGAAAACCAATTTGTTGGGTCAATTGTCAAATACGATGTTGCTTTTGGCTTAGAAAATCATTCAGTACCTCATGATAATATGCATCGCATAGTTAAACAGGTGCTTTCTGATGTTAATATGTTAGATTATGCAGATAGTGAGCCACAATCATTATCTGGTGGTCAAAAACAACGCGTTGCTATCGCTGGTGTACTAGCATTAGGGCCTTCAGTGATTATTTTAGATGAGGCTGATTCTATGTTAGATCCTAAAGCACGAGAAGATTTATTTGAGTTAGTGAAACGTGTCCAACAAGAAAAAAATATTACAATTATTTCTATTACACATGATTTGACTGAAGCAATGGATAGTGACTATGTGATTGTGATGAATAAAGGAACGGTTTACCAGGCTGGAATACCTGAGACCATTTTTTCGTCACAACAAGGTTTATTAGATATTGGTTTAGACTTACCATTTGTAATGAAAATTGCACAACAATTAGAAGTTAGTAATCGTTATATTACTTATGAAGGGTTAGTGGACAAACTATGAGTATTACCTTTAATGATGTCACATATATTTATCAAAAGGGGACACCCTATGAAAAAGAAGCAGTGAGTCACATTCATTTGGCTTTAGAACAAGGTGTCTATTATGCACTCATAGGACAAACGGGTAGCGGTAAGTCAACACTTATTCAACATATAAATGGTCTTATCAAACCTACAACAGGAAGCCTTTCTGTTGGTGATATTACGATTCATCATAAAACCAAAGATAAACATATAAGAACTATTCGTAAAACAGTCGGTATGGTTTTCCAAATTCCAGAAACACAATTATTTGAAGATACAGTGGAACGTGAAATTATCTTTGGTCCGAAAAATTTTGGTATGGATATAGAACAAGTTAAAAGTGATGCATTTGATTTATTAATGCAATTAGGTTTTCCAAGAAACATTATGTCTTTATCCCCCTTCCAAATGTCAGGAGGACAAATGCGTAAGATTGCCATCGTATCTATTTTAGCAATGAATCCCGATGTAATTATTTTAGATGAACCTACTGCAGGATTGGATCCTCAAAGTAGATTTCAAATTATGACACTACTTAAAAAGTTTCAACTTGAAGATAATAAGACTATCATTTTGGTGACGCATGATATGAATGATGTTGCGTGCTATGCAGATCAAACTGTAATTATGAAAGAAGGACAAATCGTTGATGTGTGTACACCGCGTGATTTGTTTGCTAAAGATAAGTATATAACAAATTGGCATATTGCCTTACCCGATATTGTTAAACTACAAAAAGATATTGAGGATAAACATCAAATAAAGTTCCCTCATTTGGCACTTACAAATGAGGAATTCGTTCAAATGTATAAGGAGTGGCGGCAAAAATGAAAAATAAATTGATTATTGGTCGCTATCTACCTACAAAATCATTGATACACGAATTAGATCCACGAGCTAAATTAATCTTTGTCTTTTTATTTATTATTACGATATTCTTTGCTCACTCGTTTACTACGTTTGCATGGTTGTTACTTATTATTTTAGCTATTATGATATGTGCAAAAATAAAACTTTGGTTTTTATTAAAAGGACTGACACCCATATTTATCTTTCTGATTTTTACTTTTGTGATGCATATACTGTTTACAAAAGGTGGCTTTGTACTGATTCAAATAGGTGCGTTTACTATTGAAAGTGCGGGTGTTTTGGAAGGGATTTTTATTTCTCTAAGATTAATTCTTATTGTAATGATAGCAACAATTATGACCTTATCTACAAGTCCGATTGATTTAACAGATGCCTTTGAAAAATTGATGTATCCGCTGAAATGGATTAAGGTACCCGTACATCAACTCAGTATGATAATGTCTATTGCTTTACGTTTTATTCCAACACTAATGGATGAATTAGATAAAATTATATTAGCACAAAAATCAAGAGGATCTGAAATAAGCTCGGGAGGGATATTTGCACGTATAAAAGCCTTTGTCCCTTTGATGATTCCATTATTTGTTTCTGCATTTCAACGTGCAGAAGACTTTGCTATAGCTATGGAAGTGCGAGGATATGATGCAAATGTTCAACGTACTAGCTATCGTACGTTACAATGGCAGATAAAAGATACAATTGTGATTTTAGCAATGATTCCAATCGCAGGTTTAATGTTTGTATTAAAATTGATAGGAGTGTAATGCGTTGCGTATTTTAGTCAATATATGCTATCAAGGAAGCAATTTTTTAGGATTTCAAATTCAAAATCAAGGTCGTACGGTTCAGCAACAATTTGAAAAGATACTAAAACGAATGCATCAACATGATGTTCGTATACATCCATCAAGTCGTACCGATCGAGGTGTCCATGCGCTTGAACAATTTTTCCATTTTGATACCGAATTAAAGATTGCTGATAGTCAATGGCAATATGCAATGAACAGTGCTTTGCCTGATGATATTTATGTCAAAGAAGTTAAACAGGTAGATTCGGATTTTCATTGTAGATATGATTGTGTTGGCAAACGCTATCGATATAAAGTGTATCAAGCTGAACATAAGAATCCATTTGAAAGTGGATTGAAGACTTATGTACCACAACAATTAAATATTGAACGTATGAATGAAGCTGCTCAAAAATTTATTGGGACACATGATTTTACAGGATTTTGTTCGCAAAAAACAGAAGTAGAAAGTAAAGTTAGAACGTTATATCAAAGTGAAATTGAAATGACGACATATGGTTTTGATTATATTGTTACAGGATCAGGGTTTCTATATAATATGGTCCGCGTATTAATGGCTTTTCTCATTGAAGTAGGAAAGGGGAACCGTTCCCCGGAAGAAGTCACAGCATTATTGGAACAAAAAAATCGAGATAATGTTCCATTTACCGCACCAGCAGAAGGCCTTTATCTTGAAAAAATCTACTTAGCACCTGAAGATCTAATTAATGACTTTGGACAAAACATCAAAATTTATCGTAAAAAATCTTTACAAAACGACTAAATTAGATTGACAAAACACCTATAAAATTATAAGATTATTAACGGTATTGTTTTATATCCACCCCATGATAAGCCCCGGAAACTTATTGTGTTACAAGATATATAAGCAAAGCAGAAGAACAGTTAACAAAATAAATGAAACTAACGCTTTTAAATCGTAACAGTATTTAAGTATCGAAAGCAGATTGTGATTTATCTCATAGGTTCGAATGTGAAGACAGGATTACAATCTAGACACAGCATTTATTTTTAGGAGGACAATTATTATGCGTCAAACATTTATGGCAAATGAATCAAACATTGAGCGCAAATGGTATGTAATTGATGCTGAAGGCCAAACATTAGGTCGTTTATCATCAGAAGTTGCATCTATCTTACGCGGTAAAAATAAACCAACTTACACACCACACGTTGATACTGGTGATTTCGTGATCATCATCAACGCTTCAAAAATCGAATTAACTGGTAACAAAGAACAAGATAAAATTTATTACCGTCACTCAAATCATCCAGGCGGACTAAAAGCTGTTACTGCTGGAGAATTGAAACGTAATAATCCAGAACGCTTACTTGAAAATTCTATTAAAGGTATGTTACCAAGTTCACGTTTAGGCGAAAAACAAGGTAAAAAATTATTTGTATATGGTGGCGCTGAACATCCACACGCTGCACAACAACCAGAAAACTACGAGTTACGTGGTTAATTAGAAGGAGGAAATTACATTGGCACAAGTTGAATATAGAGGTACAGGCCGTCGTAAAAACTCAGTAGCACGTGTACGTTTAGTACCAGGCGAAGGTAACATTAAAGTTAACAATCGTGATGTGCGTGACTACTTACCATTCGAATCATTGATTTTAGACTTAAACCAACCATTTGATGTAACAGAAACTAAAGGTAACTACGATGTTTTAGTTAATGTACATGGTGGTGGCTTCACTGGACAAGCTCAAGCAATTCGTCACGGTATTGCACGTGCGTTATTAGAAGCAGATCCTGAATACAGAGGTTCTTTAAAACGTGCTGGATTATTAACACGTGACCCACGTATGAAAGAACGTAAAAAACCAGGTCTTAAAAAAGCACGTCGTTCTCCACAATTCTCAAAACGTTAATCAATACGATTATATCAATATCTATGGCACTCAAGAATATCATCTTGGGTGCTTTTTTTGTTGTGAAAAATAAAAGTTTATCTCATATTCGTATAACTTTCTAGTCTTTTAAAGACAATGTCACAAACAATCATTTCCACTTTGTCTAAACTAATTATCTATTATGGTATTTTGAAAGTAGCTCATAGAACTCTCATTCGTCTTTTGGTATCGTTACATAAATTTCACACAATTAAGAACGTTTTCACGGACAACGCGTGTTAATCATGCTGTCACCATTTACAAAAATTTGGTAAAACATTTTCGCTTATTGCTAGGATCTGCTCAAATCCTAAACATCTTTGTCGGATTTTGCTTTATACAATTGATACTTTTTAACTAGTAGTCTAAACTATTAGTAATTTAAATCATTTGAATACTATATTTATGATTAATGGAATCGAGAAGGAGTTTGAACCATGGAAAAACCAGTAGCACATCTATTTAAATTAGAAGTCAGTAATCATGATATAGAGGTATTTCATCAAGCAGGTGTGAATAACTTATCAACTTCTTATCAAAATGAGGATGGTACACTGGCAATGTACGCTAGTAAAATAACAGAAAATCCTAATCAATTTATTGTTTTTGAGGTATATAAAGATGAATATGCTTATCAACAACATTTAAATTCTTCCCAATATCAAGAGTTTACTAATCAAGTTGGAAAGAAGTTGACGCAACAAAAAGCATTTGAGGTAGAGCCAATCTTTTTAAAAGAGAAATTAGCATCATCGAAATGGATTGGTGCAGAACATTTCTGCTTAAAATTTGCACAAATTTTAGTAAAAGAAAATGAAGAATTAAATTTTAAAGAAAGTGTATTAAAAAATATGAAGGCTTCAATCATTGCAGAAGACGATGTACTTGCCATGTATGCACTTCAGGATCGTAATAATTCTCAACGATTCTATTTTTATGAAGTTTACAACGATGAAAAAGCATATAATATCCACTGTAATACGTCTCATTTTAAAACGTATATCAATGAAACAGAAGGAGCGTTAGTTAATAAAGTTTTGGTAGACTTACAAAATGATGTTATGGTCACAAAGGGAAGTTTAACATATCTTCAATAGATTGAAAGGTAAATCGTCAATACCCTGAAAAAACGTGAATTAGTCAAAATATAGCGTTAAATATAACATAAATGGTGCCCCAATAAAGATATACTACGAACAAGGAAAGTTGCAAATCGGGGCACCAACAAATAGAATTTAAACCGAGACTGGGACATCATTATGTTTTAAGTTATGAACTCTATATTGGCAGTAGTTGACTGGATTAAAAATACGCTTATACCAAGCTTTTTCAATCCTAGTCAACCTTGCCGGGACGGGACTAAGAATTCATTATGAATTCTGTCCCGCTCCCTTTTAGCTGATCTTTAGTACGTCTTCTACTACCTTTGTCATATCATCATGGATGACTAAATCAGCACGATGATCATACGGTGTAGCGTCTCTATTAATAATGACTAAGTTATCTCCTGTAAAATTTGATATAAATCCAGCAGCAGGTTGGACTACTAAAGAAGAACCTAATACGATTACTGTATCTGCTTCTTGGATTTTGTTTAATGCACTAAATACAGCAGATTGATCTAACATTTCACCGTATAGCACGATGTCAGGACGAATGGCTTTACCACAATCTTCACAGTATATTAAATCGTGTTCTATGACATATGATTTAGTATATTTTTTTCCACAATTCAAACAATAAAAACGATTGAGTGTGCCATGTATTTCGTCTATATTTTTACTGCCTGCTTCTTCGTGTAAGCCATCTATATTTTGAGTAATCACACCGAGGGATTTACCTTTATTTTCTAACTCTGCAATCCAATAATGAACTGGGTTGGGTGTTTTATCTGCAAAAAGTAATCGCTGATGAACGAAATTCATAAAACCTTTAGGATCGTCTTCAAAATAATTAATACTTAGCAAATACTCTGGAGCGTATCCATCTTTTGAAACATCGTCATATAATCCCCCTGAAGATCGAAAATCAGGTATGCCACTTGCTACTGATACGCCGGCTCCTGTAAAAAAGACAATACGTTTCGATGTATTAATAATCTCCTTCAATTGTTCTATTTGTTGTTTCAATATAAACACCTCTATAAATCATATTGATCATTTATCTTCAATATTTAATTATACTATAGATATACTAAAGTTTAAAAAGTGTTGTTATTATTAATTCCATACATCTGATATACTTAGATTGCTGGAGAGTTCGTTATTATCTTAAAATATGTATTCAAAATTTATAAAATTCACTAATATCAGGATGTGAAAGGATATCTATGAATAAATATGATCGCTTAGATGAAATTACTAAGATAGTTAATAAAAAAGGAACAGTTAGAACAAATGAAATCGTCGAAGATTTAAATGTATCTGATATGACCGTTCGACGAGATCTTGCTGAACTGGAAGAAAAAGGGGTATTGACTAAGATACATGGTGGTGCTCGCAGCAACTCAGTATTCCAGTTTAAAGAAAAATCACATCAAGAAAAGCATGCACAAAATATAGAACAAAAAAAAGAAGTTGCCCAAAAGGCTGTGTCACTAATTGAAGAAAGTGATACGATATTTTTAGGACCAGGAACAACAATAGAGTTATTGGCCAATATTATGGAAAAAGAATATCTAACTGTAATTACAAACTGTTTGCCAGTATTTAAAATTTTATTTGAAAAACGATCGCTTCACTTTAATGTATATTTA
Organism: Staphylococcus sp. HMSC059F04; assembly: GCF_001812565.1. NCBI lineage: Bacteria > Bacillati > Bacillota > Bacilli > Caryophanales > Staphylococcaceae > Staphylococcus > Staphylococcus sp. HMSC059F04. The sequence goes on from NZ_KV809464.1 coordinate 179,112, forward strand.
TTAGGAGGCGAAATGAGAGAGCTCACAGAATCTTTTGTTGGTGAAATGGCAAATACGCTACTTAAGACAAAACGTTTTAGTAAAATGTTTTTTAGTTGTAATGCGATAAAAGGTTCAAACGTTTTAACATCAACTATTGATGAGGCTTATACACAGCAAATTGCACTAAATCATTCTGTAGAAAAGTACTTGCTTATAGATGATTCCAAGATAGATAAAGAGGATTTCACCCAAATGTGTGATTTAACTGAGCTAACAGCAGTAATTATCAATCAAAGTGATGATGAAAAAATAGAAAAACTAAAAAAATACACAGAAGTAATTCATTAACCAACTAATTAACTGAGACAAGGTTGTTCAATTTGACAATCTTGTCTTTATTTTTTGGATACGAAAAGGATGTTTGAAATACAGTCAAAATCGAAATTGTCAAACATAATTCAAACAATAAATGTTGATTTTATGTTTATTTATGTTTATAATTTAAACATAGAGAGTTTGAAAGCGCTTTTGTAAAAATAGATAATACTCGCGAAATTTATTAAAAAAGGAGAATCATTATGACTGTAATTATTGGTTCAGATGTAGACGGTAAACGTTTGAAAGATGTAGTCAAAGCATTTTTAATTGAACAAAATCACGATGTGGTAGATGTAACAGAAGGTAAAGATTTAGATTTTGTTGATGCAACATTGGCTGTTGTAAACGAAGTTCAAAAAAACGACGACAATCTAGGTATCGCTATAGACAAATTCGGAGCAGGTAGTTTTATGGTAGCTACTAAAGTTAAAGGTATGATTGCTGCGGAAGTATCTGATGAACGTTCTGCGTATATGACTAGAGGCCATAACAATGCGCGTATGATTACTATGGGAGCAGAAATCGTTGGTAATACGTTAGCTAAAAATGTTGCTAAAGAATTTGTTAATGGCCATTATGATGGTGGTCGTCATCAAATCCGTGTAGATATGTTAAATAAAATGTGCTAATAGGAGGAATTAATAATGAAAATTGCAATCGGATGTGACCATATCGTTACTGATGTAAAAATGGAACTTTCTAAACATTTAAAAGAAGAAGGTTATGAAGTATTAGATGTAGGAACTTATGATTTTACACGTACACATTATCCTATCTTTGGTAAAAAAGTAGGCGAAGCAGTTACGAGTGGCGAAGCAGACTTAGGCGTGTGTATTTGTGGTACGGGTGTTGGTATTAGCAATGCTGCGAATAAAGTTCCAGGCGTTAGAACTGCTTTAGTAAGAGATATGACATCTGCATTATATTCAAAAGAAGAATTAAATGCCAATGTAGTTAGCTTTGGTGGCGCAATTATTGGTAAATTATTATTGTTTGATATTGTAGATGCTTTTATCAAAGCGGAATATAAACCAACAGAAGAAAATAAAAAACTTATTGCAAAAATTGAACATTTAGAAGCTCATAATGATAACCAATCGGATCCTCATTTCTTCGATGAATTTTTAGAAAAATGGAAACAAGGTGTATATCACGATTAAGGGTGGTTAACAATGATACTAACATTAACTTTAAACCCTTCAGTAGATATTTCATATCACTTAGACCAGTTTAAATTAGACACAGTAAATCGTGTGAGTCAAATTGGTAAAACTGCTGGAGGAAAAGGACTTAACGTTACACGTGTTTTAAGTGAGCTTGGTGATGAGGTCTTAGCTAGTGGTTTGCTTGGTGGTGAATTAGGTACATTTATCGAAAGTCAACTTGATTCCAATCAAATTCAACGTAACTTTTATCACATTCAAGGTCAAACAAGAAATTGTATCGCCATATTACATGAGGGACAACAGACTGAAATTTTAGAACAAGGACCTACAGTAAGCACAGATGAAGCAGCAGAGTTTAAAACATATTTAGAAACACAGTTGTTAAATCGAGCACAAGTCGTTGCGATGTCAGGTAGTTTACCAAAAGGACTTGAAACGAGTTATTATGCTGACATAGTAGCATTGGCAGCGGCACGAGATATTCCTACAATTGTAGATAGTTCCGGTGCATCATTGAAAAGCGTGTTAAATGCTCAAGTTAAACCAACAGTAATTAAACCTAACATTGATGAACTCAATCAATTAATTAACTTAAATATTTCAGAAGATGTTCATGAATTAAAAGTTGCACTAGAACAACCTATTTTTGAAGGAATAGAGTGGATTATCGTGTCATTAGGTAGTAAAGGTGCTTTTGCAAAACATCATCATAAATATTATAGAGTGAATATTCCAACAATAGAGGTAGTAAATCCAGTAGGTTCTGGAGACTCTACAGTAGCAGGTATTGCTTCAGCTTTACTGCACCATGAATCTGATGAAGATTTGCTAAAAAAAGCGAACACGCTTGGCATGCTCAATGCACAAGAAAAGCAAACAGGACATATCAATATCGCGCATTACGATCAATTATATCAACAAATTAAAGTTGTAGAGGTGTAAAAAATGACTAAATCAACACAAAAAGTAGCTTCAATTGAAAAACTTAGCAATGAACAAGGTATTATTTCAGCGCTTGCTTTTGACCAACGTGGTGCATTAAAACGTATGATGGCAGAACATCAAACTGAAACGCCATCAGTAGAACAAATTGAACGTTTAAAATCACTTGTATCAGAAGAATTAACGCAATATGCATCATCAATACTTTTAGACCCAGAATACGGTCTTCCAGCTTCTGAAGTGCGCAACAAATCTTGTGGTTTATTGTTAGCTTATGAAAAAACAGGATATGACGTCAATGCAAAAGGACGTTTACCAGATTGCTTGGTTGAATGGTCAGCAAAACGCTTAAAAGAACAAGGTGCAGATGCTGTGAAATTCTTGCTTTATTATGATGTGGATGATGATGAAGCAATTAATGTTCAAAAACAAGCATATATCGAACGTATTGGTTCAGAGTGTGTTGCAGAAGATATTCCATTCTTCTTAGAAGTTTTATCTTATGATGATAAGATTGCTGATAATAAAAGTGCTGAATTCGCTAAAGTAAAACCACATAAAGTTAATGAAGCGATGAAATTATTCTCACAAGAACGTTTTAATGTAGATGTGTTGAAAGTTGAAGTTCCAGTCAACATGAACTATGTTGAGGGATTTGCTCAAGGAGAAGTTGTTTATAGCAAAGAAGAAGCAGCACAATACTTTAAAGAACAAGATGCAGCAACAAACTTACCATACATCTATTTAAGTGCAGGTGTTTCTGCAGAATTATTCCAAGAAACATTAAAATTCGCACATGATGCAGGCGCAAACTTTAATGGCGTTCTATGTGGTCGTGCAACTTGGGCTGGTTCAGTTAAAGTTTATATTGAACAAGGTGAAGAAGCGGCTCGTGAATGGTTACGTACAACAGGATTTAAAAATATAGATGATTTAAATAAAGTGTTAGCAACTACTGCAACATCTTGGAAACAGTAATTTGTGAGGTGGAAGATTAATGAATAGAGAAGAAGTTCAATTACTTGGCTTTGAAATCGTAGCTTATGCAGGAGATGCTAGATCAAAATTGTTAGAAGCACTTACTGCAGCACAAAATGGGAAATTTGACCAAGCTGAAAGCTTAGTTGAGGAAGCAAACACGTGTATTGCTAATGCACATAAAGCACAAACAAGCTTACTTGCAAAAGAAGCGCAAGGAGATGATATTGCCTATAGTGTCACAATGATGCATGGTCAAGACCATTTAATGACGACATTATTATTAAAAGATTTAATGAAACATCTAATTGAATTGTACAGAAGAGGGTGAAGACCTTGATGAATAAACTAATTGAGCAAATCGAGAAGGGCAAGCCTTTTTTTGAAAAGATATCACGTAATATTTATTTAAGAGCCATTCGTGATGGATTCATTGCGGCGATACCTGTAATTTTGTTTTCTAGTATTTTTATTTTAATTGCATACGTTCCTAACGTTTTTGGTTTCTTTTGGAGTAAGACTGTTGAAGGTATGCTTATGAAACCTTATAACTACACGATGGGGATTGTAGGTTTCTTAGTAGCCGGCACGACTGCGAAATCGTTGACGGATTCATTTAACCGTAAATTGGAGAAAACGAATCAAATTAACTTTATTTCAACAATGATGGCAGCGATGTGTGGATTCTTATTTTTAGCGGCTGATCCTGCCAAAGATGGTGGATTTTTAAGTGGTTTTATGGGAACAAAAGGGTTATTAACAGCCTTTATTTCTGCCTTTGTGACAGTTATTGTTTATAATTTCTTTATTAAACGTAACATCACAATTAAAATGCCGAAAGAAGTGCCACCAAATATTTCGCAAGTATTTAAAGACATTTTCCCTTTATCTGCAGTTATCTTAATTTTATATGGCTTAGATTTACTCTCAAGAGCAACAATTCATGCCAATGTTGCCAATTCAGTGTTAAAAGTGTTTGAGCCATTGTTCACTGCTGCAGACGGTTGGGTAGGTGTAACAATTATCTTTGGTGCATTTGCATTCTTCTGGTTTGTAGGTATTCACGGTCCTTCTATAGTTGAACCGGCAATTGCAGCGATTACGTATGCAAACCTTGAAGCCAACTTGCATTTATTACAAGCTGGTGAGCATGCAGACAAAGTGATTACACCAGGGACACAAATGTTCGTGGTAACTATGGGTGGTACAGGTGCCACATTAGTTGTACCATTTATGTTTATGTGGTTAACAAAATCAAAACGAAATAAAGCAATTGGTCGAGCATCAGTAGTGCCTACTTTCTTTGGTGTAAATGAACCTATTTTATTTGGTGCGCCATTAGTCTTGAATCCAGTATTCTTTATACCGTTTATATTTGCGCCAATTGTTAACGTATGGATTTTCAAATTCTTTGTTGATGTCATTGGCATGAATAGTTTTAGTATATTTTTACCTTGGACAACACCTGGTCCTTTAGGTATCGTGATGGGTACCGGTTTTGCTTTTTGGTCGTTCGTTTTAGCGATTGTATTAATCGTAGTCGACGTCATTATTTATTATCCGTTTGTAAAAGTATATGATGAGCAAATTTTAGAAGAAGAACTAGGCAATAAAGAAGCAAATACAGAATTACAAGAAAAAGTATCAGCTAACTTTGATACTAAAAAAGCAGACGCAATTTTAGCAACTGCTGGAGCAAGTGAAGCAACAGCAAGTGAGGAAACACATCAAGCTGATGTCGCACAAACGAATAACATTAATGAAGAAACCAATGTGTTAGTGTTATGTGCTGGTGGAGGTACAAGTGGTTTATTAGCTAATGCTTTAAATAAAGCAGCTGAAGAATACAATGTGCCAGTAAAAGCAGCAGCAGGTGGTTACGGTGCACATATGGATATTATGAAAGATTATCAGTTAATTATTTTAGCACCTCAAGTAGCTTCAAACTATGAAGATATTAAACAAGATACTGATAGATTAGGTATTAAACTTGCGAAAACGCAAGGGGTAGAATATATCAATTTAACACGAGATGGGCAAGCAGCTTTAGAATTCGTTCAGAAACAATTTGAAAAATAATTAGGAGATGAATGTATAATGAAGAAATTACCAGAAGATTTTATTTTCGGTGGCGCAACTGCTGCATATCAAGCTGAAGGTGCAACGCAAGCAGACGGTAAAGGTCGTGTTGCCTGGGATACGTATTTAGAAGAAAATTATTGGTATACGGCAGAACCTGCTAGTGACTTTTATCATCGCTATCCTGTAGATTTAGAATTAAGTGAAAAATTCGGAGTGAATGGGATAAGAATTTCAATAGCATGGTCACGTATCTTTCCAGATGGCTATGGCGAAGTAAACCAAAAGGGTGTAGCATTCTATCATAATTTATTTAAAGAATGTCATAAACGTCATGTTGAACCATTTGTGACATTACAACATTTTGATACTCCAGAAACATTGCATAAAGATGGTGATTTCTTAAATCGTAAGACGATTGATTATTTTGTTGACTATGCCAAATTCTGTTTTGAAGAATTTTCAGAAGTTAACTTTTGGACAACGTTCAATGAAATTGGACCTATCGGCGATGGTCAATATTTAGTTGGTAAGTTCCCTCCAGGTATTAAATATGATTTTGCAAAGGTCTTCCAATCACATCACAATATGATGGTAGCTCATGCAAAAGCAGTTAAATTATTCAAAGATAATGGCTATTCTGGAGAGATTGGTGTTGTACATGCATTACCAACAAAATACCCATATGATCCTACTAATCCTGAAGATGTAAAGGCTGCTGAATTAGAAGACATTATTCATAACAAGTTTATTTTAGATGCAACTTATTTAGGTCATTACTCACGTGAAACTAGAGAAGGTGTGCAACACATCCTCTCTGTAAACGGAGGAAAGCTTGATATATCTGATGAAGATTTACGTACATTAGATGCTGCCAAAGATTTAAATGACTTCTTAGGTATCAATTACTATATGAGTGATTGGATGAGAGGTTATGATGGAGAATCTGAAATTACACACAATGCTACAGGTGATAAAGGTGGCTCTAAATATCAACTTAAAGGCGTAGGACAACGTGAGTTTGATGTTGATGTACCAAGAACGGACTGGGATTGGATGATTTATCCTAAAGGTTTATATGATCAAATTATGCGTGTAGTTAAAGAATATCCGAATTACCATAAAATCTATATCACAGAAAATGGCTTAGGTTATAAAGATGAATTTATAGAATCTGAAAAAACTGTGCATGATGATGCGCGTATCGATTATGTTAAACAACACTTAGAAGTAATAGCCGACGCTATCCGTGATGGTGCTAATGTTAAAGGTTATTTCATTTGGTCATTGATGGATGTATTCTCTTGGTCAAATGGTTATGAAAAACGCTATGGTTTATTCTATGTCGATTTCGAAACGCAAGAACGTTATCCTAAAAAAAGTGCTTATTGGTATAAAGAATTAGCTGAATCAAAAGAAATAAAATAACTAATATGATTAAGAACACTCATCCAATTAATTTGTGATGGGTGTTTTTTATTCTGTAAAACATAAAATGCTATTATAGAAAAGGCAATATATTGAAGTAGTAGATATTTTAAAGTCAAAGGTAATTCATCTAGTCATAGACATCAGTATATGAGTTTTTTTCATGGCAATTTTTACTAACTTAGGTATACTGAATACAAAATAATTGGATGTGGTATAATCAATGAAATTTCAAAAAACAGGTTTACTCATAGCAATATTAACGTTGATGTTATTTTTAACTTATGGATGTCAATCATCCTCACAATCAAAACAAAATAGTTCAAGTTATAATCATTCGCATACAGCAACATTATTTTTGCATGGTTATGGTGGCAGTGCAAATTCAGAGAAATATATGGTGCAACAAGCTGTAAATCATGGTGTGACCAATCAAGTCATAACAGCAATTGTAGACAAGAATGGAGATATTACGTTTAAAGGAAAGTTAGCTAAAAATGCAATTAATCCAATTGTGAAAATAGAATTAAAAGATAATAAAAATGGTAATGTTAAGCAAAATGCAAGTCATATCAAAAATGTGTTAACTAAATTAAAAAACGACTTTCATATTAAGCAGTACAATTTTGTCGCGCATTCTATGGGAAACTTATCTTTTGCTTATTTTATGAAATTATATGGTCAAGATACGCAATTACCTCAACTTAATAAAGAAGTAAACATTGCGGGAACATTTAATGGTGTTTTAAATCTTAATGAAAAGGTAAACGAAATTAGTGTTGATAAAAATGGGAAGCCGAGTAAAATGACAGAGAATTATCAACAATTACTTGGTCTCAAAAATAACTATAAAGACAAACAGATTGATGTATTAAATATTTACGGTGATATCCAAGATGGTACGCACTCTGATGGTCGCGTATCTAACAGTTCTTCAAAGTCATTAAAATATTTATTGGCTGACAGTCCCAAATCTTATAAAGAGTCACAATACACTGGTGCTACGGCGCAACATAGTCAACTTCACGAAAATAACAAAGTTGCCAATGAAATAATCCAATTTTTATGGAAGAAATCATAGAATTACTGGATATACCTAACTTTAAAAGCAATGAAATTGAGCTATTGGCGTTTGACTACTATACTTGAAAGAAAGAGAGAAAGGGTGCTTTGTCATGAAAAATGAACAAATTGTATTAAATCAATATCCTGAAGGAATACCTAATGATCAAACATTCAAATATGAAAATATTGATGTTCAAACCCCTAAAAATGGTGAGCTTCAAATTGAATCATTATATATTTCTGTTGACCCGTATATGCGAGGCAGAATGACACCTTCAGATTCCTATGTACAACCTTTTAAATTAAATCAACCAATTATTGGTCATGTTTTGGCAAGAGTTGTCGTGTCCGAGAGTGATGACTTTACAAAAGGTGATATTGTTATTGGGATGTTACCTTGGAAAAGATTTCATACGCTACCAAGTAATCAAGTGAATAAAGTACCATCAACAGATGTGCCATTAGAATTATATTTAAGTACACTGGGTATGACTGGTCATACAGCTTATCATGGATTACTGGATATTGGTCGACCTAAAGCTGGAGAAACCGTTGTAGTATCTGCTGCATCTGGTGCTGTCGGAGCAGTTGTTGGTCAAATTGCTAAGATTAAAGGTGCTCGAGTGGTTGGTATAGCAGGAGGTACTAAAAAGGTTAATTATTTAACAGAAACACTTGGTTTTGATGCAGGTATTGATTATAAAAAAGACGATTTTGCTGAGGCATTAGCATCAGCGCTTCCAGATGGTGTTGACGTTTATTTTGAAAATGTAGGTGGTGCGATTAGTGATGAAGTATTTAAACATTTAAACCGTTTTGCTCGTATTCCGGTTTGTGGGGCTATATCATCTTATAATCATCCAGAAAGGGATATTGGTCCACGTATTCAAGGAACATTAATAAAAAAACAAGCTATGATGAGAGGCTTTTTAGTTGCAGAATTTTCGGATACATTTAAAGAAGCAAGTGAACAATTAGCACAATGGGTTAAAGAAGGTAAAATTAAAACTGAAGTTTCCATTGCGCATGGTTTCCATGAAATACCTACAGCATTTAAAAACTTATTTACCGGAGATAACTTTGGTAAACAAATCGTAAAAGTTTCTGAGTAACTTAGAAAAACTTTGAGGTGAATGAAATGAAGGCAATTATAGCAAATAGACCCTTTGAATTAAGTGAAGGTAATTTTTTCTATGAAACAGACATTAATATGCCGGTATTAAATGCACACGATGTCTTAGTAAAAGTAGAAGCAATAAGTGTTAATCCAGTAGATGGGAAAACACGTATCAGACCTATTAATGGTCAACAGCGTATTTTAGGATATGATGCCGTAGGTAAAGTTGAAGCTGTAGGACAGTCGGTTTCAATGTTTGATATTGGAGATGTCGTATTCTATGCAGGCACATCATCAAGACCCGGTGCAAATGCTGAATATCATGCTGTAGATGAGCGTCTAATAGCTAAAGCACCAAAAAATATTTCTGCTCAAGCGAGTGCAAGCTTGCCATTAACGGCAATTACAGCATCAGAAGTACTTTTTGATGTATTTAACATTGCTACTGATCCTGAGCTTAATCAACATAAGACAATATTAATTATTAACGGTGCAGGTGGTGTCGGTAGTATTGCAACACAAATTGCTAAAGCATATGGTTTAAAAGTTATAACTACGGCATCTCGACCAGAATCTATTCAATGGTCATTAAAGATGGGTGCGGATATCGTATTAAATCATCATGATGATTTAGTGCAACAATTGCACAGTGAACATGGTGAATTTGTAGATTTTATTTTTTGTACATACGATACTGATATGTATTACAATACGATGATTGAACTTGTAAAACCGCTTGGAAAGATAGCAACCATTGTGGCATTTAAAGAAACGCAAGATTTAAATGCATTAAAGCCCAAAAGTCTTACGTTAACACATGAATTTATGTTTGCGAGACCAGTATTTAATACAGATGATATGATTAAGCATCAAGAGTATCTGACAGATGTTGCAAAGAAAATAGAAGCGGGTATCTATCAACCTACAACAACAAAAGTTATTGAGGGCTTATCAGCTGAGCATTTATATGATGCGCATCAGATTATTGAAAGCAATCAAATGATAGGAAAACTTGTGATTAAGCTATAAGAGGCTTTGAATATATTAATCCATTGAAATGACAAAAGAGGGACGAGGACAGCATGCATTATGAATTTGTAGTCCCGCCTCGGCTAGATTGACTAGGATTGAAAAAAGCTTGGTATCAGCGTATTTTCCATCCTAGTCAACTACAATATTTAGTTCATAGCTTAAAAAATAAATTTGTTTTGGGCTGTTTGGAACCATGAAGTGTTAGACGCAAATCCTAATGCTTCATGGTATTTTTTTGAACAAAAAAAGGAATGTTTTTTAATAACCATTATCAAGCATTTAATCTCTAAATATAAATGATTTGTGTGTTCTAAAACGGCAGACAATATAAGCCTAATCAAAATATTTATCATATTGTCATTAATATTTAGTAATAAAAGGTTTTCAAATCAAAAAATTGGGAATAATCATAAGGTGGAAATAAATTACTCTTAATAATAAATTTAGAAAAATGTTTTTATAGAATGTATTAATGTTTTTTAAATTTAATTAAGGGTAAACCATAATAAATAATTCATACAACAATAGCTAAGGAGGTGCTTTGAGGTGAAAAGATTGAAAAATTTCATCCTCGGCCTATTAATAGTTGTTATTGTTGGCTTCCTCTTGTTTATGTATATACAAGATAGTCGTATTTCAGAATATCAAGACTATTTCTTACAATTCAATTGGTTCCAACCACTATTAATTGGATTAGCTGCGTTTTTAATATTGATTGGTTTAATTTTAGTATTTAGCATTTTTAAACCAACCTATAGAAAACCTGGCTTATATAAAGATTTTGATGACGGTCATGTATACATCTCAAGAAAAGCAATTGAACGCACAGCTTATGACACTCTAAAAAATTATGACCAAGTTCGACAACCTAATGTGATTACAAAGCTATATAACAAAAAAGACAAATCTTATATCGATGTTAAAACGGATTTCTTAGTACCGAATGATGTTCAGGCAACTTCTTTAGTTGAAGGTATTCGTTCAGACATTAAGCAAAACATTGAATATTTTGCCGAAATTCCAGTAAGAAAATTAGAAGTAAATGTGAGAGACCAAAAAACATCTGGTCCTCGCGTATTGTAAGGGAGGGATAATATGGCTGACAATAATAATCATAATGGACAAGATTCTAGCCAACACATTATTAATATGATTAAAGCATATAAATGGCGTATCATTGGATTCTTTGCCTTTTTACTCATAGCAATTTTATTCCTAACTTTAGGATTCTGGAAGACAATTTTAATCATTGTCTTATGTTTAATAGGTATTGGCATTGGGTATATTAAAGACCGTACTCAAGATTTTATGAATTTTTTAAATAGATGGAGTTAACAAAATAAACGAAGTAAAAAAATTCATCAATTATTAAATCAAATAAAATTAAAAGGAGAATGACTATGACTGTAGATAATAACAAAGCTAAACAAGCATATGATAATCAAACGGGTGTTAACGAAAAAGAAAGACAAGAGCAACAAAAACAAGCACAACAAAATCAAGAACCACAATTTGAAAATAAATTAACATTTTCCGATGAAGTTGTTGAAAAAATTGCCGGAATTGCAGCTCGTGAAGTTAAAGGTATTCTAGATATGAAAGGTGGCATTGCTGATAGTTTCTCTAATGCGTTCTCAAGTGGAAACAATGTCACTACTGGTGTATCAGTTGAAGTTGGAGAAAAACAAGCAGCTGTAGATTTAAAAGTTATTCTAGAATATGGTGAATCTGCGCCTAAAATTTTCCGTAAAGTCACTGATTTAGTTAAAGAACAAGTAAAATATATTACTGGTTTAGACGTTGTTGAAGTGAATATGCAAGTTGATGACGTTATGACTAAAAAAGAATGGCAACAAAAAAATGAAAAAAACAATGATAACAATAATAAAGAGAGACAAGGCTTACAATAAGTTATCATTAAATAAATAATATTACGCGCTTCGATAGACAAAGTCGAAGCGCGTTTTTGTGTACAAAAAATTTGGTGTGATTACTTCAATATTTGATATGAAAAAATTTTACAAATAAGCATTTTATTTGTATAATCCATGTTAGTGATAATGATAATTATTATCAATTGAGCAATTGATATACATAGATAAAACTATAATGAAGTAAATGGATGGAGGCAGGGCATGATAAAACATCACATTAAGATGCGTGCTGATAAAAATATCCAATTTCGACTTATGAATACTTTAATCAAAGAACGTCTTTTTGCACAAGGTACTAAGATTACAGAAAGCCCTCAGCAACTAGAAATTCAATATCATTGTCATGTACTTTATATGACTGTCATTAGAAAAAGTTCATTTCAACGGTTTGAGTTCACACAAGATATTATTTATCAATGTGGTAATCATAAGAATTCAATCATGTCAGTTGAACAACTTATTGATATATTAAGAGATTCTTTTAGTATAAAAATATCTACAAAACTTTCTAAAGAACTTATCCATAACAGAGATTGTTTAATTGAAAGTTATAAACATTTTGAACATCGACACGATGTAATTACTCAAAGTATGACATTTGCTAGATTACCAGAGGCATTAAATTTTTTTACTTGGTTACAGCATTTAGCTGATAATGGTGTCACGCAAGATTTGATGTATTCTGAAAGTTTAGTGACTGAAGGGCTAGCGCTTCAGCCGCTTGAGAAAATGAAATTACCTATGTCCATAGAGGCAGTAAAAAAATATACGGCAGAATTTGAAAAAACAATTTATTTACCGATAATGCTCGTGCATCAAGATAAAATCAAGACAGCTACAATAAATAACGATAGTCAGTTTATTCTAAATCAAGTTATTCCTCAATATCGAAGTAAACTTAAGCGCTATATTGAACCGCTGGGTCTTAAATTGGATCGCTATCGAGTTATGATTGTCCATCCATGGCAATATAAGCATGTCATTGCAAAATATTTTGAATCATGGGTTAGTGAAAGCTGGTTGTTGCCAACGCCTTTAACAATTGAAGCTAAAGCTACTGAATCATTTAAGACATTAGATTTAATACATCAACCGTATCAAGTTGAAGTATCAGTTGATGTTCAAGATATTCATTCAATTCGTAGAGATTGTTTTATAACTATGGAAGATGCACCAAAAATAACTCAAATTTTGCAACATATCTTTAAGGATGATTCTGACTTAGAAGTTACATGTAAGCCTTTTGTATCACATGTAAAGTCAGATGTTGAACATTCAAGCCAATTAGCTTGTAGTGTCAATCAGAAGCCAGCTATCTTTGAACCAGGATCTACTATTGCTTCTTCAAGTTTAGTTAATACTAATCCGGTTGATCAACATACAGTTATTGATAGCTATTTAGAATGGCTTGGTAACGGCGTCACACAAGAAAGTGTGATACATTTTATTTCTTCATATAGTGATACTTTATTGACGCCATTAATTAATGCTATCCAAGATTATGGGGTAGCATTAGATGCTAGCATGCAAAATATCATTGTACATTTAGGCAATGATTATCAAATGAAATTTATTTTTAGAGATATAAATGGAATAAGTATTCATATGCCAACACTATGTCAACAATTCTCAGATTTAAGACTGACGCATCATGATATATACAGTGCTTCAATCGAAGAAGTTGTCGCTAACTTACAACGAACGGTTATACAGTATCATCTTGCAGAATTAGTTCATCATTTTACACAATATGAAGGTATTACAGAGCATGGTTTATACGGCATTGTTCAGCAAGTGATTTATACGGCAATAGATGACACTAGACCACATGCAGATATTTTAAAAAAGGTGTTTTTTGGAGCGAAAGTTAAAGATCATTCCTCATTTCAACATTACCTATATCCTGAACTTGCACGTGAAAAATGTATAGAATTTGATAATCCATTAGAAAGTGAGGTGTAGCTCATGCCTAAATTGAATATTAATTTAGCTAAAATTAAATATAATGCTCAAGTATTGCAGTCTTTTTTAGCTTCAAAAGATATTAACTTTACACCAGTTGTCACAGCGATTGCAGGTGATCGTGAAATTTTGAAGGTTTTGAAGCAAGTAGGATTAACTGAAATAGCAGATTCGAGGTTAGCTAATATTCAGCGATTTGGTGATCCAGATGTAAATTTTATCCTGTTGAAATCCCATGCAGAAGACTGTGATAAAGAGATTATTCAGCATGTTAAGATAAGTGTTCAAACAGAACTAACGTCAATATATCGTTTAAATGAGGTTGCACAGACCTTAGGGACTACGCATCAAATTGTGTTGATGGTGGACTGGAAAGATGGACGTGAAGGTGTTTTAACCTATGATGTGTTGCAATATTTACATGAAATTATGTCTTTAAAACATATCAAAGTTATTGGGTTGGCATTTAATTTTATGAGTTTTAAATCTGAGGCACCTAGTGATGATGATATTTTTACGATGAATCAATTTATTTGTGCGGTAGAGAAAGAACTTGGATATCGTTTAAAACTTATCTCTGGGGGCAATTCCAGTATGTTGCCACAATTAATGTATAATGACTTAGGAAAAATTAATGACCTACGCATTGGTGATACATTATTTAGAGGTGAAAATACTACGTCAGGTCAGCCTATGCCTAATTTATATCAACATGCGATTACGTTAGAAGCGCAAATTATCGAAATTAAGCCAAGAGTAAATATGGAGACAAAGCAGTCATATTTACAAGCTATCGTCAATATTGGTTATATAGATACAGTGACTAACAACATTCAACCGATGGATAAAGAATTGAAAATTATAGGTGCATCAAGCGACTATTTAATGATTGACTTAAATAATCAAGATGGCTATCAATTAGGCGATACCATAACCTTTACTTTAGGTCATGAAGCACTAACCCAGTCAATGTATATGCGCCATTTAGAAAAGAATTATGTAAATGATGACCTTATAAATGCGTTAATTGCAAATTTTGATAAAAATACGATGCGACAATGTCATCAACACCATCAACATCTAAAAAATTAAGAAGCAGACCAATAAAGGATATGATTGGTATAAATTGTGATAATTAGTTTGATTGTCATATGTTTAAGAACATAAAAAGTAACAGAATCTATTATATTAAGACTTATATAAAAATAGTCTGTGTAAAAAATGTAACGTAATAATGTTGAAGTTTCCATTGTTAGTTGTTGACTGGATTGAAAATAAGCTTATACCAAATTTTTTCAATCCTAGTCAACCTTGTCGGGGCGGGACTACGAATTCATTATGAATTCTGTCCCGCTCAGTATTTTTCTAGGAATTCTGTCCCAGACTGTTTTACCAGAATCTATGCTTGACTTATCCTTGTTTCAGTCTTTAATCAATAGGAAATATTTTAGATAAAATAAATAACATTTGTATTTACACAACATATTTTCTCTATATAAATTTTAATAAAATTAGGTTGACATTGATAATCGTTATCAATACACTATATAATGTAAATACTATAATTAAGGAGTGACATGGAATGAAGGCTTGGAAATACATAAGTATCATTGGGCTACTGTTTTTATTAGTAACTGCTGCTGCTTGTGGCAATGTCAGTGATAATGGATCAAGTAGTTCTAATAAAAAATCGTCTTCAAAAGATACGATTGAAGTTAAAACAGAACAAGGGAATGTCAAGGTCCCTAAAGATGCAAAACGTGTAGTAGTCCTAGAATACTCATTCATTGACGCACTTGCTGCTTTAGATGTTAAACCGGTGGGTGTGGCAGATGATAACAAACCAAATCGCATAATCAAACCATTACGTGATAAAATCAAAGGCTATACATCAGTAGGGACACGTAAACAGCCTAATTTAGAAGAAATTAGTAAAACAAAACCCGATGTGATTATTGCTGATAGTCAGCGTCATAAAGGTATTTATAAAGAATTAAATAAAATTGCACCAACAGTGATGTTGAAAAGCTTTGATGGGGACTATAAAGAAAACATAAACGCTTATAAAACGATTGCCAAAGCATTGAATAAAGAAAAACAAGGTCAAAAACGCTTAGACAAACATAATAAATTAATGGCAGAATATAAAAAGCAAATCAAATTTGACAAAAATGAAAAAGTATTACCTGCTGTTGCATCTAAATCAGGTTTACTAGCACACCCTAGTAGCTCATATGTTGGACAACTTTTAGGTGAGTTAGGTTTCAAAGAAGCACTAAATGATGATGTAACGAAAGGTTTAAGTAAATATTTACAAGGACCATATTTGAAATTAAATTCAGAAACACTTGCAGATGTTAATCCACAAAGAATGTTTATCATGACAGATAAAGCAAGTCCAGAAGAACCATCATATAAAGAATTCCAAAAAGATCCAGTCTGGAAAAAATTAGATGCAGTTAAACATAATCGTGTTGATGTTGTAGATAGAGACTTATGGGCACGTGCACGTGGTTTAATTTCTTCAGAACAAATGGCGAAAGAAATTGTAGATTTATCAACGAAAGAGCAAAAGTAAGGTGGTAAGGAAAGACTATGACAAAACTATCTAGTCAATCCGCTATCGAAAAACAAAACAAGAAACGCACTATGCTCACCTATGTGGTGAGCTTGTGCTTTCTTTTTATTTGTATCTACTTTAATTTAGCGGTTGGATCATCCAAAATACATTTTCACGATGTGATAGATTATTTTTTTACGACACATGAATCAAGAGCTACATTTTTAATTCATAATGTAAGAATGCCTCGAATGATTGGGGGCTTAATTATAGGTGGTGCATTGGCACTCGCAGGTTTGCTAATGCAGGCAATGACTAGAAATCCGCTAGCTTCACCTCAAATTTTCGGCGTGAACGCAGGCGCTTCATTTGTTGTTGTATTAGTAACAGTATTAGTGCCTTCATTAGGAAATTTTGCGACACCATTAGCATTTTTAGGCGCATTTTTAGGTGGTTTAACGGTATATGTTTTATCCGGATCGACACGTCAAATCACACCCGTTAAACTAGCGCTTGCTGGAATGGCAATTCATCTCTTTTTTAGCAGCTTAACGCAAGGTATCATTTTATTAAATGAAGATTCAAACGATACAGTAATGTTTTGGCTTGTAGGTTCATTAAATGGTTTAAAATGGACGCAATTATTGGCAGTTGTTCCATGGATTATTGTTGCGGTGGTTGTTACATTGATGATTAGTAGACAGCTTAGTATTATGGAGCTAGGAGATGACATCGCCATAGGATTGGGTCAAAAAACACAGTTAGTTCGCATTATAGCTGGTTTATTAATCGTTGTACTTGCAGGTACGTCTGTGTCTATTGTTGGGCCAATCGGATTTATCGGATTAATTGTACCTCATATTGTTAAACACTATGTAGGACAAAATTATTCAGTATTAATTCCTTTAACGTTTATCATTGGTGCCGATTTATTACTGCTTTCCGATGTACTAAGTAGACTTATTACATTTCCATTTGAGTCTCCAGTAGGTATTGTGACGTCGTTTGTCGGCGCTATATACTTCCTATTATTTACGTTAAAAGGGGTGAAAAGAATTGACTAAAAAAGTACTAATTCGACGTTATACTATTGTGCTGATTGTGCTATTGATTGCATTTGTCAGTAGCTTATGTGTCGGTTCTACTATGTTTTCACCCATTTATGCGTTAAAACATATGTTCACTTTTGATGACTTTATTTTAAATGAATATCGAATTCCAAGAACATTATTAGGTTTACTCGTTGGCTGCAGTCTAGCGATTTCAGGTGCGATAATTCAAGGTGTAGTTAGAAATCCGTTAGCATCTCCAGATGTTATCGGTATCTCTAAAGGTGCAAGTTTAGCTGCGGTTATACTTATAATGGTTTTTCCATCAGCACCCTTGTTTTTATTACCAGTGGGTTCATTTATCGGTGCGCTATGTATTAGTTTGATTTTGTCTATTCTCATATCTAGATTTAATGTAAAAGGGTCTAGTTTAGCACTTATTGGATTAGCAATTGGTGCGATTTGTACAGCAATTGTACAGTTTCTACTAATACGAAATCCTATGGATGCAAATAATGCTTTATTATGGCTAACTGGTAGCTTATATGGGCATACGATTGAAAATGTATTGGCGATTTTGCCATGGTTTATCATTGCAATTCCACTGATTTTAATTTTAAGTTATCAACTTGATATTTTAAATTTGGGAGATCAGTTGGCAATCGCATTAGGTGCCAAAGTAAAAGGTTTAAAAATGACATTACTGATATTATCTGTAGTTCTTGCAGGTGCATCGATTTCAGTAGTGGGTGGTATTAGTTTTCTAGGATTAATTGCACCGCATATTGCGCGTTCAATTGTCGGACAACGCTATTTGCATATTGTTTTGATGTCTGGTCTTATAGGTGCAGCACTTATTTTATTCAGTGATGCTTTAGCCAGAGGCATACATCCACCTTTAGATATCCCAGTAGGTGTCATAATAGCAATTATTGGCGTGCCATATTTCCTATTTTTATTGAAAAAATTATAATCACTTAAGAGATTGAAATAGTATTTAGCAATTTGTAATATCTAATGTTTAACATTTATGGATGTAACAATTTGTGACATATTATTTCAATCTTTTTTAGGTATTGAAGATTTAGGTAAAATAAGATATAGTTTATTAATACGAAAAATTTCATAAAAATGCATTTACAAAAATTATTAATTGTTTTAAGGTGATTGTTTAGACTCTAAATGCAAAATGAATGTATATAGTAGACACAATATATAAATAGAAAAGGTGTTTAAATGGAAGGTTATTCGAAGAAAGAAATTATTAGAGGTCGCGCAAAGTTTATTGTGATGTCCATCATAGGTATCATTTTATTTTTAATTCCAGTACCAGTTGTACAAGATGGTCAAAAAACCACAACGTTACCGGTTGCTTATTTAGCAGGCGCACTTAAATCTCTATTAGGAGAGGCCATGCCGCTAATCATCTTGTTTATTGTTACGCTTTCTGGGATATTATCTATTTTATGTTCTACATTCTATAAGAAAAAATTGAATCCAGAAGGGTTAATGTACAGTGCTTTTAATGTTAAATGGGGCTGGCTTATATTAAGAGTATTAGCAGTATGTTTTGTTTGGATGACTTATTTTAAATTTGGCTCTCATGTGATTTATTCAAATGAAACAGGTGGATTAATATTTTCCGATTTATTACCTACATTGGTTGCAGTTTTTTTCTTTGCAGCATTATTTTTACCATTTTTAATGGACTATGGCTTGTTAGAATTTTTAGGGCCTGTGTTTAGACCCGTCATGAGACCATTGTTTACTTTACCTGGTCGTTCAACAGTAGATAACTTGGCCTCATTTATTGGAGATGGTACTGTGGGAGTGCTCATTACCAGTAAACAATATGAAAAAGGTATTTACTCAAAAAGAGAGGCAACTGTAATTTCAACAACGTTTAGTGTTGTTTCTATTACATTTGCAATTGTTATAGCTGGAACGGTTGGCATGGAATCTAGGTTCTTATTATTTTATTCATCTGTCATACTTTCATGTTTAATTGCAGCTGTTATTATGCCAAGAATTTGGCCGTTAAACACAATTCCAGATGAATATGCTAAAGATACGAACGGTTCAATTCATGATGAAGATTTGCCAGAGGGTAAAAGTGCTTTAGGCTATGGCTTAGAAGAAGCGACGAAAGTAGGTTTAAACGCGCCTGGTTTTATTAATTTTTTCAAATCTGGCTTTAAAACGGTTATTGATATGTGGTTTGTTGTACTTCCGGTGGTTATGGCAATCGGAACAATAGCGACTATAATTGCTAATTACACACCGGTATTTGAATTTATTGGAAAACCATTTATTCCATTATTAAATATTTTACAAATTCCGGAAGCTGCTGCAGCATCACAAACCTTGATAATTGGTTTCGCGGATATGTTTTTACCTTCAATATTAATTCAAGGTGCTCATAGTGAAATAACTCGATTTGTCGTAGGTGCTTTAAGTATTTCTCAACTTATCTATTTATCTGAGGTTGGCGGTGTTATTTTAGGTTCTAAAATACCAGTAAGTGTAGGGAAGTTATTTATGATTTTCTTAATAAGAACATTGATTACGTTACCAATTATTTCTTTAATGGCACATTTATTTTTGTAATAAAATGAGTTATAAAAATTGTAAAAGCATACGTAAAAAAGCTGATAAGGCTTTAACTACGTATGCTTTTTTATGAATGGATGTTATTTATTAAATTAACGTAAAATGAGGGGAGCGGAACAGAATTCATTATGAATTCGTAGCCCCGCCCCGCTAACTGCTGCCATATAGTTCATAGTCTAAAACATAATGATGTCTCAGACTGCTCTAAATGCTTCTATGCTAATTTATAAAATGTTATTTTGTAAGTTCGTTATAAACTTTTTGATCGTTATGTGTATAAATAATATATTCGTGATCGTTAGTATCTATAATAACGCGATTTGTTTTACCGAATGTAGATCCAATGCGAGAAATATTTTTCTCATCTAATTCAGGAACAGCATGTATATCTTGGTCTTGTGAAATGTTTTTAATATCTTGTGTTGGAATTTTAATATCTGCAACACGCCATTGAATTCTAACTTCATTATTATCTTTTTTTACTGTCATTGCCATTATAGAACACTTCCTTTTAACAATTTGTAATTTAATAATAATGCAAATTGCAATCGTTTTCAAGTATTTATGTGATACTTTTTTAAATTTGTGACATACTAATTATTTGAGCGAAAGTATGTTCGCTTTTAGGGTCAAATTATGCTATTATATTTGAAAGAAAAGGGAGTGTGAACTATGACGGGAAAGACACATGCATCGTGTGGTCTTTTAGTAGGAGCATGGACAACACAGTATTATCAAACAGATATATTTACTACTGTTACTGTCATGTGTTTAGCTACAATGGCAAGTTTATTGCCAGATATATGCCATATGAGAAGTAAAATTGGAAGAAGATTAAAATTAATAAGTTTTATAATAAGATTACTTTTTGGTCATCGCACTTTCACACACTCGCTTATATTCGTTTTTTTAATTGCATCTGCGCTTGTCTTAATTCATAGTCCATTGTATTATTTAGTTTCAATTATCGGGGGATTGCTATCTCATGTTATACTAGATATGTTAACACCTAGAGGAGTTCAATTATTTTATCCACTTCCTCAGAATATTCACTTTCCAATTACCGTGAAAACAGGGGGATGGATGGATTTATCACTGGCTACTGCGTTAACAGTCGGTGCAGCATATACTTTATTTCAACCCGCATTTGAGGATTTTTTCTTTTATATAGGAAAATACTTTGCATGAGCTAGGGACATCATTATGTTTTAAGTTATGAACTAAATCTTGGTAGTAGTTGACTAAGATTGAAAATACGCTAATACTAAGCTTTTTTCAATGCAAGTCAACCTTGCCAGGGCAGCACAACAAATTCATAATGGATTCTGTTCCGCTTCCAAAGCGTTTTATATTATGATGTGATTTGAAATGAATATAAATTATTATTGACAATGTTGTAATCAATAGCAGCATTTGATATGTAATTTACATAAGGAGCGTATTAGCATTTTGGATAAAAATAAACTTGAAAAATATAATCAAGCACATTTATGTGAATATGAAAAATTAATGAGTAATAATGAAAAAGAGCAATTAGAGAAGAAGGTTGATTCATTAGATTTGGCTGAAATACAAGCATTATATCAAGATCTATATGTTAATCGACGACAAATAGATGATATTAATGATATTTCAGAGATTAATTATGTAAATCAAGCAGCTATGAATGATAAAGATAAACATGCATATGAGCAAAAAGGTATAGAAGCAATAAGAAATGGTGAGTTTGCGGTATTATTAATGGCTGGGGGACAAGGCACAAGGTTAGGTTATCAAGGTCCTAAAGGTTCTTTTGAAATTAAAGGAATAAGTCTATTTGAATTGCAAGCACGTCAATTATTGAAATTACAACATCAAACTGGACATTTAATTCACTGGTATATCATGACAAGTGATATTAATCATGAGGCTACAGTTACATATTTTGAAGATCATCAATTCTTTGGTTTTAATGCTGAAAATGTCCATTTCTTCAAACAAGACAACATGGTAGCGTTGAGTGAGCAAGGTCAGCTGGTTCTTAATAAACAAGGCTATATTATGGAAACACCAAATGGTAATGGTGGGGTGTTTAAATCACTGAAAAAAGCCGGGTATTTAGATCAGATGATGGATAATGGCGTTAAATATATTTTCTTAAATAATATAGATAATGTATTAGTGAAAGTACTTGATCCGCTATTTGCTGGTTTCACTGTTGTGCACGATTTAGACATAACAACTAAATCTATTCAGCCTAAGCAAGGTGAAAGTGTTGGACGTTTAGTTAATAAGGATTGTAAAGATACCGTGCTAGAATATTCAGAGTTAGATGAGCAATTGGCAAATAAGCTTAATAATGCCAATATTGGTATACATGCATTTAAACTTGCTTTTATTAATCAAGCTGTTAACTATGATTTACCTTATCATTTAGCTATTAAAGATTTAAAACAGTTAGATGAAGATTTTGGTATAGTTGAAAAGCCAACGCTTAAATTCGAATTATTTTATTTTGATATATTCCGTTATGCAACAAGCTTTATCACGTTACAAGTTGAACGCGATGAAGAGTTTTCACCGTTGAAGAATAAAGAAGGTAAAGATAGTGTAGCTACAGCGACAGCTGATTTAGAACGAATGAATATTATTTCATAGGACGGTGATATAGAGATGCCTCACATATCAATTAAGAAGTCAAAGGATTCAGTAGTAGAAAGTTTTAAAGACATTATCCCACTAACATTTGGAGAAGAAATAGGTAATGCTGTTTCGCACGGAGTTGCAGCATTTTTGACGTTGCTTATCTTACCTTATGCAGCAGTGCATAGTTATAATGATGGTGGCGCACTACAGTCTTTAAGTGTTTCAATTTTTGTTATTAGCATTTTCTTAATGTTTATATCATCAACCATTTATCACACAATGAAAAATAATAGTATTCATAAATATGTGTTGAGGATTATCGACCACAGTATGATTTATGTTGCAATATCAGGGACGTATACGCCAGTTCTTTTACATGTTGTAGGAGGATGGATTGGTTGGGCCGTATTTACTTTATTATGGGGAACAACCATCTGGGGTATTCTATACAAATCAATTGCGACCCGTGTTAATCCTAAATTAAGCTTAATCGTATATCTTGTAATGGGATGGGTAGGCGTCATTTTTCTTCCTATCATTTTAATGAGAACATCGCTTTGGTTTATTTTATTTATATTTCTAGGTGGAGTTGCGTATTCTATTGGCGCCTGGTTTTATGCTCAAAAGAATAGAAATTATTTTCATATGATATGGCATCTATTTATTGTACTTGCGTCACTTTTCCATTTGATTGCTATCCTCTATTTTATGTAATAAATAATATAAATTAACAGATTGGTGGTCTTAGCATATAGGCCATCAGTCTTATTTTTTATATTTTTAAGAAGATAATTAAGCAGTGATATATACTTTAATTATAAACATTGATAATATATATAGGCAATATTTTGAAAGAAAGGGAGGTATCTAATATGAGATTAAAATCAATTGGTGTGGTTGTTGCCCTGATTTTAACAATGTTTATGGCTGCAATTGAAACTTTGATTATTTCTTTAGCCATGCCTACTATAAGAGAAGACCTCCATGCAGGAAACAATATATCATTAGTTTTTACAATATATTTTGTTGCTCTTGTAATAGCCAATCCTATTGTTGGAGAATTGCTGACTAGATACAAAATTATATACATAGCTGCAACAGGTTTATTTTTATTTGGTCTTGGAAGTTTAATGTCTGGCCTTAGTCCAACATTTGCATTTTTAATTACGTCAAGAGCTATTCAAGGACTTGGTGCAGGGGTAATGATGTCGTTAACTCAAATTGTGCCAAAATTAGCATTTGAAATTCCTCTAAGATATAAAATTATGGGTATAGTTGGTAGTGTTTGGGGTGTCTCTAGTATTATTGGCCCTGTACTTGGGGGAGGCATTTTAGAATTTGCAACATGGCATTGGCTATTTTTTATTAATATACCTATTGCTATCATTGCTATTATACTTGTCTTTATAACTTACCACTTTCCTAATGAACAGGAAGTTAAAGCATCTAACTTTGATGTTAAAGGCATTACATTATTTTATATATTTATTTTGTTATTAATGATAGGACTACTTTATCAACATATGATAGTAATAAATATTATAAGTATTCTATTAGCTGTCGTTGTATTGTTCGGTTTGTTTAAATTTGAAGCGCAAATAAAGCAACCTTTTTTACCTATTGTTGAATTTAATCGATCAATAACGTTAGTATTTATTACAGACTTTGTTATTGCACTTTCGCTCATGGGCTATAATTTATATATTCCAATCTATTTGCAAGATCATTTGGGATTATCTCCATTGCAAAGTGGTTTCATCATATTTCCTTTATCTGTGGCTTGGATTATTTTGAATTTTAATTTGGCTAAAATTGAAAATTTATGTAGTAGAAAAATGCTGTATATTGGAGCGTTTACAGTGCTACTTGTTGCGAGTATAATTATCTATTTAAATTTAGATTTACCATTGCTCATTGCGACTGCGGTGATTTTTGCTGGTTTAAGCTTTGGATTTGTTTATACAAAGGATAGTGTAATCGTGCAAGAAGAAACAAGTCCTATATATATGAAAAAAATGATGTCATTTTATGCTTTGACTAAAAACTTAGGCTCCTCAGTAGGTTCTTCTTTGATGGGGTACTTATATGCAACGACACATGGACTGTTTGGAGCAAATTTACAGAACATTTTAGGAAGTATTGTTATATTAATGATTATTTTAATGATTTTATGGTCATGGACGTATAAAGAACAGCATGATTAATTTTCATCTGACCGTTTATCTATTATGATAAGCGGTCTTTCCATATCAATAGCTACTAAATAGTGTTAAAATACTATTGTATAATTTTAGGAGGAGGCAGAAAGAATGAAACGTTTTAATAACAACATATTAGTAACATTATTAGTTTTTGCTGTCTTTGTTGTCTCCGGAGCAGTATTTTTAACTTTCTTAGGGTTTGGGCTGTTTGGTTTAAGTCGTTTGCTCATATACTTTCACCTAGGAAGTTTTGATTATGATAAAAGTTTCATAGACAATTTAATATATTATGGTAGCTACATTGTTTTTGGTTATTTTATCTTTTTTGCTATAGAACATTTAATGGACTATTTTAGAAAAAAATTACCAGAAAATGATTATTTTAATGGTGGTACCTTTCATCTCATATCATATGTAGTAACAACCATTCTTTTTTACTTTGTCATTCATATTAACTACGCATATATTAAAATAGATTTTTGGGTAATTATGCTCATTATTGGCTTTTTATATATGTGTAAAATTGTCTTTTATCCTGATAGTGAAAATTTAAATAGAAATCAACGTAACTCATAATGTGAGCAAAACCCTTGTTTAATAAGACAGAAATTGGAAAAATAATTAAATAGTTTACTTTGATGAAAGGAAGTAATATGGTGGCTGAATCGATATCTAAACATAAACGAAATATCATTGTAGCAGTAATGTTACTTAGTGCATTCATCGCGATTCTTAACCAAACACTGTTAAATACTGCACTTCCTCACATTATGCGAGAGTTAAATATCAGTGAAAATATAGCACAATGGCTTGTAACGGGGTTTATGCTAGTTAATGGGACAATGATTCCACTGACTGCATACTTGATGGATAGAGTTAAAAGTAAGACTTTATTCATTGCCTCTATGGGAACATTTTTATTAGGTTCTATTATTGCAGCAATTGCACCTAATTTTGCAGTGCTTATGATCGCCCGAGTAGTTCAAGCTATGGGAGCCGGCGTTATCATGCCTTTGATGCAATTCACCTTATTTTCTTTATTTTCAAAAGAAAAAAGAGGTTTTGCCATGGGTTTAGCTGGCTTAGTCATTCAAATGGCACCTGCGATAGGGCCTGCATTTTCGGGATTAATCATCGATAATACGAGTTGGCGTGTGCCATTCATAATAGTTGTGGCTATTTCAGCTGTTATTTTTATTTTCGGATGTAGCGCTTTAACGAGTTATAATGACATTAAATATACGATGTTGGATAAGCGTTCTGTGATATATTCAACACTTGGTTTTGGATTGATATTATATGCATTTAGTAGTGCGGGCAACTTAGGATTTACTAATTTATTAGTCGTAGTTTCATTTGTAATTGGTCTCACGATTGTAGGTATCTTTATTTATAGACAGCTACACATCGATAATCCTATTTTAAACTTGCGCGTATTTAAAAGTAGAGTTTTTACATTTAGTACGATTACTTCTATGATTTTAATGATGACGAATGTCGGTCCTGCATTACTTATTCCATTATATGTGCAAAATAGTTTAGGATTGTCTGCGTTTTTATCAGGTATGGTCATTATGCCTGGCGCAATATTAAATGGTATATTATCTATATTTACTGGAAAGTTTTATGATAAATATGGTCTTAAACCACTCGTTTATACTGGATTTATTCTACTCATACTAGCTACGTTACCATTATGTTTCTTGCAGTATGATTCATCTTATATGTTTCTAGTTATAATCTATGCGTTGAGATTAGTAGCAATCTCTTTACTAATGATGCCAATTAATACCACAGGGATTAACGTGCTCGACAATAAAGATATTTCGCACGGAACAGCTATTATGAATTTTGCACGCGTCATGGCTGGATCCCTGGGGACTGGACTAATGGTAACATTGATGAGTATTGGTGCTAAATGGATACAACCTTCTATTTCTCAAGAAACGAGTAAGGTAGTAGCTCAAAGACAAGCTGTGGCGGCAGGAGTAGATTTAGCATTTATGGTCGTAACTGCTTTCATTATCATTGCATTTATATGCTCATTTTTTATTCAAGAAAAGAAGACTACCAATAGCCGTAAATTATAAAATTTAGCAGTTTGCTCAGTGTAAAGGCTTGAGCTAACTGCTTTTTTTATAATTATAAAACGTTTATACTGAATTCGAATGTTAAAATAATACATAATGAATAGTATTAAAACAACTAAAAGGGGGATTAAAGTTGTTATCAGAAAAAAAAGTAAGCGCGCTCGTTGGTGCAATTAAAGATCCAATACTTAATGTGCCCTTGAGTGAAATCAACGGCATTAAAGAAATAAAAATAAAAGAAGAAATCGAACATGTCAGCGTGAAGGTTGCTATGGCTCAACTTGGTGGAAAAACACAATTAGATCTTCAGATGAAAATTGTCAACACATTGAAAGAAAATGGGGCAAATACAGTAGGAATAAGATTTGAACAATTACCGGACGAAATTGTAGAACAATATCGTGGAACTACTAAAGAGCAGCCTAATACAATTGAAGGCTTATTGTCAAAAGATAATCCAGTAGAATTTATTGCCATTGCTTCTGGTAAAGGTGGCGTAGGAAAATCAACCGTAGCTGTAAATCTCGCAGTTGCTTTAGCAAGAGAAGGGAAAAAAGTAGGTCTTGTTGATGCTGATATATATGGTTTTAGTGTCCCCGATATGATGGGAATTGATGAGAAACCGGGCATTGAAGGAAAGACAGTAATTCCAGTCGAAAGATATGGTGTGAAAGTTATCTCAATGGCATTTTTCGTTGAAGAAAATGCACCCGTTATTTGGCGCGGTCCGATGCTTGGAAAGATGCTAACGAATTTCTTTACTGAAGTAAAATGGGGAGAATTAGATTACTTGATTCTAGATTTACCTCCTGGCACCGGAGATGTTGCACTAGATGTCCATACGATGTTACCTTCAAGTAAGGAAATTATAGTAACGACACCACATCCAACTGCTGCATTTGTCGCTGCACGAGCTGGGGCAATGGCAAAGCATACGGAACATTCAATAATCGGTGTTATTGAAAATATGAGTTACTTTGAAAGTAAAGAAACAGGAAATAAAGAGTATGTCTTTGGTAAAGGCGGCGGCATGAAGTTAGCTGATGAACTTAATACACAATTATTAGGCGAATTGCCACTTGAACAGCCATCATGGAATCCTAAAGATTTTTCACCATCCATATATCAACCAGATGATAGACTAGGAAAAATTTATACGTCTATCGCACAAAAGGTGATTGCAAGTACTATAAAATAACGGTGATTATGTATCAATTAAGGTGCACTTTAATTTATTTTTATAAGTGCACCTTTTTCTATTGCATTATTTATAAAAGATGATAGAATATTCATTTGTGAGCTATAATACATCTAACTTTATGCACACATAATTATTTTAATTTATATCGATTTAATGATTGACTTATACAAACAGTCTTGATAAGATATAAAAGTCGTCGAAAAACAATTGTAAAGCAATTTTAAAGAAGATTGAAATGGTGTAAAACTTACCATTGAAAACCTTATAAAATTGAAATATAATAATTTAAGTAAACGACATAAAGCAATTGACTTTTGAAGTTATTGTAAGTATAATAAAAGAGATTGCTTTTAAAATGAACATTGAACATTGAAAACTGAATGACAATATGTCAAC
>NZ_KV809465.1:0-8681 GCF_001812565.1 Staphylococcus sp. HMSC059F04
GTCATTCAGTTTTCAATGTTCATTTCTTACCGACGAGAATTAATTATACTAGCTATAGCCATAAAAGTCAACAACTATATATAATTAATTTTTATTTGAAATGCTAAGTTGATTTGCTCAACAAATAAATACTATACAAGATGAGTGTCTTTATCACAATAGTAAAAATTACACCTATTCATTTACATTTAAAATACGTCTCACCATAAAGCGAACAACATTTTGATTAAAGAGTAAATAGTTCGCCTATCCACTCGATTTTTGTATGAAAATTTATAAATATAGTCATAATACCGCATTTTTACAAACTTTAGTTTGTAGCAAATTTTTATGAAAAAATTAAAAAAAGCCAATTAAGTCGCTCTAAAACATATAAGTTCTTAATCTATCAGAATTAATATATGTTAAGCGCGCCTTATTGGCTCAACTCATTTACTACATTTCAGTTCTTCCAGCGATTGCTTTTGAAAGTGTGACTTCATCTGCATACTCTAAATCTCCACCAACTGACAAACCTTGTGCAAGTCTTGTTACTTTAATGCCTATTGGTTTAACAAGTCTAGAAATATACATCGCTGTCGATTCACCTTCAAGATTTGGATTCATTGCTAATATAAGCTCTTTCACTTCTTCATCTTTTAATCTTTCTATTAATGAAGGGATGTTTATATCTTCAGGCCCAATACCATCCATTGGCGATATAGAACCATGTAAGACGTGATAAAGCCCTTTATACTCCCGCATTTTTTCCATAGCAATAACGTCTTTATCATCTTCGACTACACAAATCACTGTCCGATCCCTTTGCTTATCTTCACAAATATAGCAAGGGTCATTTTCTGTGATATGTCCACAAACACTGCAATAAGTTAACTCTCTTTTGACATCAACAAGTGCCTTCGCAAATTGAACTACGTCGTCTTCTTTCATATTTAGAGTATGAAAAGCCAGACGTTGAGCCGTCTTAGGACCAATGCCTGGTAATTTCATAAAACTGTCTATGAGTTTAGATATAGGTTCTGGATAATGCATGAGTTATCACATTCCAGGAATGTTTAGGCCTTGTGTATGTTTACCTAAGCGCTCTTGTGTTAGCTCATCAGCTTTGTTCATTGCTTCATTCGTAGCTGCTAAAACTAAATCTTGTAGCATTTCAATATCATCTGGATCAACAGCTTCTTCTTTAATTTCAACATCAACTACTTCTTTAT
This sequence comes from Staphylococcus sp. HMSC059F04, assembly GCF_001812565.1. Taxonomy (NCBI): domain Bacteria; kingdom Bacillati; phylum Bacillota; class Bacilli; order Caryophanales; family Staphylococcaceae; genus Staphylococcus; species Staphylococcus sp. HMSC059F04. The sequence goes on from NZ_KV809465.1 coordinate 1,212, forward strand.
GTCCAGTTACAGTTACAGCTACCATACCACCGCCAGCTGTACCTACAATACGCTCATCTTTAAGCTTTTCTTGTTCTTGAGCCATTTTCTTTTGCATTTTTTGCATTTGTTTCATCATTTGTTGCATATTTCCGCCACCGCGCATAATATCATTTCCTCCTTGAATAAACATCTATTTGTTCAAATTATACTTTTATTTCATTATACATACGAAAATAACTGTTGTCATGTCTTACTCTTCATCAACAAGATGCACGGTTTCATCTCCAAATAAGTCTCGCGCTTTTTGTGCGACATCAGTGGGTTGTGATTGTTCTCTCGTCTTAGTTTGCTGTGATGATTCATCCTGTGTTTCATGTTGCTCACCATTATGATTTTTGCGCTGTTGTATATATTCAGATCTGACTCTTAACCATTGATCAGATGGTACACCAACAACTTGGACGTTCTTATTGATAATCTCACAAACAACACTTTCTATATTATTTCTTTTTTCTACATCCTTATTGACTATTTCACAATGAATTTCTTCCTCAAATTTCACTAGTACATTTGTTTCACTTGCAGCCACTGGTTCGGAATTCTGTAGCAAGCTTACTAATGATTTTCTATCGTTATTTTTAGCATGGTCAATAACGTCATTCCAACGCCCTTTTAACAGTTTAATATCTTCTTTATTTGCATTATCTAATACTTTAGTAATCTTGCTCATTGAAAATGCATGTTTCACTTCTACATTACTTCTTGTTGCACGTTGAGCAGTTGGCTTTTGTGGTTTAGCAATAACACCTTGGGCTTTAAGTGTCTTAAGTTCATTTTCAAGTTGTTCCATTCTTTGTAACAAAGCATCATTTGTTGGTTGTGTTACCGCAGCTGGTGTAGCAACATTTTGGACATTTTCTGGACTGGTTTTCATCATTTCTGCAATTTTTACTAATAAAACTTCGAAATGTACGTTCTGATTGACACTAAAACGAATAGAAACAAGCGTATCATTAATAATATCAATCATATGGTACAACATTTCTAAATCAAAATCTGCTAATGCATCATATGTCATTGACTCGTCTGCTGTTTTACTCATGATGGTATCTCTGACAAAATAAATCATATCATTGATAAGGCGATTAACCTCTTTACCTTCAGAAATAAAATGATGGTAACGGGTGAACGCTTCACGCACATCGCCATTAACAATATCCTTAAATAAATCATTAAGTGCCGCTTCGTCTACACTTCCTGTTACGTCTAAAGCGTCTTTCAGTGTTAAGTGGTCATCACCAAACGCAATGGCCTGATCCATAATACTTAATGCATCCCGCATGCCACCTTCAGATGCTTTAGCTATAAATTCTAGGGCTGCAATATCATAATCGATTTGTTGTTCATCAGCCACAAAGCGCAACCGTTCTACGATTTGCTCACTATTAATGGCTTTAAAATCAAATCTTTGTGCCCTAGAAATGATTGTCGGAGGAATTTTGTGAGGTTCTGTTGTTGCTAATATAAAAATCGCATGTGCAGGTGGCTCTTCTAACGTTTTTAACAACGCATTAAATGCCCCTGTAGTTAACATGTGAACCTCATCTATAATATAAACTTTGAATTTCGATTCACTAGGTGCATACTTCACTTTATCTCTAATATTTCTTATTTCATCTACGCCATTATTACTTGCCGCATCAATTTCGATGACATCGGAGTTAGTGCCTGTCGTAATGCCCTTACATATCGCACATTCATTACAAGGCTCACCATCATTACTATTTAAGCAATTGATTGCTTTTGCAAACACTTTAGCAATACTTGTTTTTCCTGTACCTCTTGGGCCACTAAAAATATAGGCATGTGATTGCTTACCTTTTGATATCGCGTTTTTCAGCGTTTGCGTTACGTGTTCTTGTCCAACAACATCGGAAAAGCTTTGAGGTCTGAACATTCGATACAATGCCTGATAATTCACTTCTACACCTCCATAAACAATTACTCATTATTATATCATGGGTTCTCCATTTTATATCAATTCATTTATACTACATCTGCATCTTTTACTTTTCCATGCGGATAGTCTGTTAATTGATCCCATAAAAACTTCACTTGTAGCTGTTCTAACGTACTTTCGTCGGAATAAATATCGTAAATTTCTGCCTTTTCATAGCCCAACTGTTCAAAATAATCAGGCGCTCCAGATACAATGATCGTATTAAAATTTTCTGCTCTAGCACGTTCTTCAACAGCATTTACTAAAGCTTTGCCGATTCCTTGACCTCTTACTTCTGGATCTACGGATAATGATGCAAGTTCAAGTGCAGGATACTTCGCATCTTGCGCAACGATATTAATTTTACTTAACATAACATGTCCTACTACTACAGCTGCTTCATCTTTAGCAATTACTTCTAGTTCATATTGGTAACTTGGCGACTGTCTTAACCTTGCTACTAGCGCTCTTTTTGCTTTACCTTTTTTCGGATTTTCTGTATAACTTTGTTCGATTTTTTCTAGCGTCTGAGTATAATCTACTTCAGTTAAGGTGCTTAAATATACTTGCATATATCCTCCTGAACATTGTATGCATAGACGCAAATACATGCACTTTCATTATATAGCACATAGTTAAAATGAAATGCATCAGCATAGCTTTAATTTATAACAGTTTAAATGTATCAAATTTTTGCTATATTCGCTATTTTGATCAAAAGGGCAGTAGTAAAATCATATTTCATCACAAAGATTTTGTAACTTTGCTTCTGGAAATGCATTGTGCCAGTCCTCTCTGTTGAGGCTCCGAAAATGTAATTAGAGGCTGAGTTATTAAATATATCTCAGCCTCCTCGTATTGTATTTATTTATAGTAAAGTTTTGATTGTATATAAAAAGCCGCACACCTCTGAATCGAACACAATTCATAAACGTTACCGAAGTCGACAGCTAAATCTCGGCTACCCTACGGCACATATGAGGATCCACTTAATGCTGCTTCCGTCAGGACCTGACATGATTCATGGGTTCATATTGCATAGGACCGAAATCTTCAAACACTACGTGCTTCGGGCAGACTTCACAAAATTGTGCCCTCAACAAAGGAATTAAGTCTCGCATAAAGCGGATTTCGAGTATAGGGAACCGCTACCTCCCCACCTAGCACGGCAAGAATTATATTACTATAAATAAGCATTGATATGCAAGTGTAATGTCTATCATTTAGAATAGATGCGTAATCAATAAATCACATTTTTAATAGTTGTGATAACGTCGTGAAAATTCTTTAAAAGTGAAATCTGTAGCAATATGCTTTGAAATATTATATTGAAAAGCTGTCGTATCTTTAAGATAAATAATACTTCTAACTGTTGCCGAATATGGTGGCTCAACATTTCCAAATATACTTAACTCATAATCATTAAATGCTTCGAAGGTAATCGCTTTACATGAATAACTAATTTGTAAGTTGAGTTGTTGCTCAATATAATTATATATCGAATCCTCTACAACTTCTCGACTCAAACTTGGTACTTGGGATGCCAAAAAGAAATCTTCATCTAATATTTTAACTTTCCCATCAATACTTCGAGTACGTACAATGTGTAGAAGTCTTTCATAGTTTCTCAGCCCTAATTTTTCTTTAACAACTGGGAATTCATGTGCATAACATGTTTCGTTGAGAAGCATTTCCGTATGGTGGGTGAGCCCTAATTGTTCCTTTATTTCTTTAAAACTAATTAAATCCGAAAATGGGAATTCCGTTACGCCTCGATATATAACAACAGAGCCCTTACCTCTTATTTTCTGAATCATACCATCAGCTACTAATAAATCTAAAGCTTTTCTCACTGTTTCACGTGAAGCTTTATTTATATTCATTAACTCATGTTCCGATGGTAATTGACTCCCTTTAGTATAACTTCCATTCAAAATGGCTGTTTTTAATTGGTTATAAATTTTTGTGAATTTCTTAATTGTCACTTGGTTCACCAATTCCTTATCTATAATTCTTGCTCAACCACCAACGCTCCATATCCAGTTATTTGTCGGTTTGATATTTCCCCGTTTCTAATAATTGTTTTTCCTTTAATGTTTAAATCTTCTGGTAATCGTACTGGTTGCTGTGAAAAGTTAGCAACAACTAACCATGAAGTTGCTTGATAATTACGTCGATATATAAACAACTTGTCATGTGCCATATATAGCGCTTCTATATTTCCGTAAGTCACAATATCATATTGGTGTCGAATGTCAATCAATTGTCGATATGTTTGTAAAATAGATTGCTTATCTTGCATCGCTTGTTGAACATTTACTTGTTCATAATTTTGTGCTAAATCAATCCAAGGCTTACCTGTAGTGAAACCTCCATAAGCTTCATTATTCCATTGCATAGGTGTGCGTGAATTATCTCGAGACTTTTGCCCTAAAATCGTAAGCGCCTCTACATCACTTTCACCCTGTGCAGTTAATTTTTCATACGCATTATGAGATTCAATATCGCGATATTGTTCTATAGTAGTAAAATGTGGATTGGTCATACCGATTTCTTCACCTTGATAGATGTACGGTGTCCCTTGAAGCATATGCAACACAATTGCTAACATTTTAGCACTGGCTTGGCGATTTTCTTCAGTCGAATCATCTCCAAAACGTGACACGACACGTGGTTGATCGTGATTACACCAGAATATCGCGTTCCAACCCCCACCTTGATAAATGCCTATTTGCCATTCCATCAAAATTTCCTTCAACTTGAGAAAGTTTAACTTAGCATTTGACCACTTTTCACCATTAAGATAATCAACTTTGAGGTGATGGAAATGAAATACGCTGTTAAGTTCTTGACGCTCTGGTTTAGTATATTTAATGCAATGTTCAATCGTTGTTGATGACATCTCACCAACTGTCATCATTCCTTTATCGCCGAAAGTATTGCGGTTTAACTCATGTAAATACTGATGAACACGTGGTCCATCCGTATAAAATTCTTTTCCAATTTTTGATGAATCTTTAAATTCACCTTTAGATATAAGATTAATAACATCAAAACGGAAGCCATCTACCCCAAATTTAATCCAGTAATTAACAATATCATATAACGCTTGACGTACCTTTTCATTTCCCCAATTCAAATCAGCTTGTGTTACATCGAAAAGGTGAAGATAATACGCATCAGTCTTCTCATCATATTGCCATGCATTTCCACCAAACTTTGATTCCCAATTCGTCGGTGGCCCATCTGGAGATGTTTTAAAAAAATAAAAATCACGATACGGGTTGTCTTTTGAACTGATTGCTTGTTTAAACCATTCATGTTCTGTAGAAGTATGATTAATGACAATATCTAACATAACTTTTAGATTACGGTCATGTGCTTCAGAAATCAATGTTTGAAAGTCTTCTATGGTGCCAAATCGTTCATTGATTTTAAAATAATTACTAATATCATAACCATTATCATTCATAGGTGATTCATAAATCGGGGTTAACCAAATATAATCAACACCTAAATATTGTATATAGTCCAGTTTGTCAATGATACCTTGTAAATCTCCTTCACCATTCCCAGTTGTATCGTTAAAAGATTTCGGATAAATTTGATAAACTACAGATTTTCTCCAGTCATTGTTTGCCATGTCCTGCTCCTTTTTATATGTTATTCGCATAGAAAACGCATCTCGGTTATAATGATTAATCTATACGTCGTTCAAATTATTTTTCTGCTTCTGGAGGTGTTACAATTTTTTTCGTTTTTTCATGACTAAATTTTGCTAAAAATACCGTTAATATTGCTGGAATCACTAATGCTGCAATAGTTATAGGAAGATATACCGGCCACCAAAATTGATGTTGAATAGAGATAAATGCAGGAAATCCGCCTACACCTACATTACCTAGCACTCGATTCGCCCCCACAATTGCACCTAGTATCGCTGATGTTGATATCGCTGCTACAAATGGATATTTTAGAGGTAAGTTCACCCCAAACATTGCTGGCTCTGTTACCCCAAGAATACCTGAAATACTTGAAGTTAATGCTAATCCCTCTTCTTTAACCATTTTGCGTCGTTTATACACATACCAAGCTCCAAATGCTGCTGAACCTTGACACATGTTTGAAATAGCAACAATTGGCCATAGATAAGTGCCTCCCAATTTACTGCCCATCAATTGAAAGTCAACTGCTAAGAACATATGATGTAACCCTGTAATAACAAGCGGGCCATAAAGTAATCCATATAAGAAGCCGCCTAGCCATCCAGCATGTTCAAATACAAATTGTATTGCACCTGTAATACCAGTACCAATGACTAATGCAATTGGACCTATAATGACAAATGCTAAAAAGCCGGTAACTAAAAGCGCAATAGGCCCTACCACCAACATCTTAATGGAATCATGAACTACCTTATTTAATGCTTTTTCAATTTGTGCCAATACATATGCTGCAAACAACACTGGCAAGACTTGTCCTTGATAATTTAATTGTTTAATTTCTAAACCAAATAAATGCCATGTAGGAATATGTCCCTTGCCAATATCATATTGAGAGACCAGTTGTGGATGCATTAATATGAGTCCAAGTACTAATCCTAAGATAGGACTTCCCCCAAATACACGCATACTACTCCACCCAATAAGTGCAGGTAAGAAAATAAAAGCCGTACTAGCAATCACATTAACGATATTAGAAATATCTCCTAATTGCTGATATTGTTCGACTAATGGCTTAGGCCCAAAAAGCCCTTTCATCGTTAATAAGTTGTTAATTCCCATCAATAAACCCGCTGTAACTAATGCAGGTAAAATTGGAATAAAAATATCTCCTAATAACTTAATCAGCCGTTGTAAAGGGTTCCCTTTTTTTGCAGCTGCTTGCTTAGCTTCATCTTTGGAAGCCTCTTCAACACCCGTTTCATCTATAAAGTGCTTATATACTTCCTCTACTGTTCCTGGTCCAATAACAATTTGATACTGATGATCTGCTTTAAATTGCCCTTTGACCAATGGATTGTCACTTAACATGTCTTTATTTACTTTATTATCATCTTTAAGCACGATTCTTAATCGAGTCACACAATGCGTTGCTGCATCAATATTTTCTTTACCACCAATTGCTTGTACAATGTGCTGCACATCTTTTCTATTTACAGCCAAGTTAGCCACTTCCTTTTTATCTTTGCTTCAGTATAACTTGTCTAGACAAGTTATGTAAAGGCTTTCATTATTGGAGTGGTTTGTTTTTAAAATAATCTCTTAGGATACAATAACTCAAATTATTTAACGATGTTGATTTTCCTTTTCAGTAATTCATTAGTAAATGGTTTAGTTCACACTTCTTTTTTGACTTATTCAATATTTTAACTATTCACTTAACACGTAAAAAAGCAAGCCCTTATTAACTAAGCGCTTGCATTAAATATCTATTAGTCTTGGATTTTAAATATAATGGCGGAGGAAGAGGGATTCGAACCCCCGCGG
>NZ_KV809465.1:8781-20667 GCF_001812565.1 Staphylococcus sp. HMSC059F04
GATCCCTTCAGCCGGACTTGGGTATTCCTCCAATGAACACAATAAACATCTTATTATAGCGTTCATTAAAAGTCAATATTATTTTATATGTTGTGCCATGTTTTTTTGAGTTAAATAATGATGGACTGCTTTAGCAACTCCACGTCCTTCTCTAATAGCCCACACAACCAAACTTTGTCCGCGTCGCGCATCTCCAGCAGCAAAGATATGCGGATGATTTGTTTGATAATTTATGTCATCGGCTACTATTTTATTGCGTTCTGTAGCAATATGAAATGCATGTGGCACTGTATTTTCTGTACCAACAAATCCAATGGATAGCAACACTAAGTCTGCTGGCCAGTGACGTTCTGTACCATCAACGATTGACATACCATTTTCTGTTTGCTCTAAAACTTGTGTAAAGACACCTCTAACATATCCTAAATGGTCTACATCATAGCGCATAGTTTGAACACCATAAGCACGTGGTTCTTTACCAAAGCGTGCTTCATATTCTTTATGGGCATAATCCATTTTGAATACTGGCATCGCAAGTGGCCATGCTGTATTGTAATCAACGGTCATCTTTTCTGGTAACCGTGTATATTTATTGAACTGAACCACAGACTTACAGTTTTCACGTAAAGCCGTAGCTACGCAGTCTGCTCCTGTATCACCTGCGCCAATAACAATAACATTTTTGTTTTTTGCCGTAATAGTTGGCTGATTTATTTCACCATTTAACACCTGCATTTGTTCAGTTAGATAGTCCATAGCAAAATGAATTCCAAATCCCATCCGTCCTTCTAATGGTAAATCTCTAGCCTGTTGGGAACCTGTACATAGAATAATAGCATCAAACGTATCTTCTAACGTTGTTTTGCTGATATCTACCCCCACCTCAACATCAGTCTTAAAGCATATACCTGCTTCTTCCATTAATGCAATACGGCGGCAAACTACATTCTTGTCCAATTTCATATTAGGAATACCATACATCAGCAAACCACCAGGCTCGTGGGCCTTTTCAAATACTGTAACCTGATATCCTTGATAGTTTAATTCCTCAGCAGCAGTTAAACCAGCCGGTCCACTACCAACTATAGCCACCGATTGATTTCTAGAGGTACGAGGGTATTTAGGTGAAACCCAACCATGCTCATAAGCTTCATCAATAATAGTGCGCTCAATTCCTTTTATAGCAACTGATTCTCTATTGATTTTCATAACACATGAGTTTTCACATGGTGCTGGACAAACTCGGCCAGTAAATTCCGGAAAATTATTTGTTTCTTTTAGACGCTCATAAGCACTTTTAAAGTCTTGATGATACACTAAATCGTTCCATTCAGGAATGTAATTACCAATAGGGCAGCCTATCGTTTCTTTGCCATAAGGTAGCCCCGTCTGACAAAAAGGTGTGCCACAATCCATACATCGAGCACCTTGAATCCTTGCTTCCTCTTTAGTAAAACGTTGTTGAAATGGCTGATGATTTAACAGTCGATCTGCTAATGATAATTCCGTCAGCGATTGTTTGTCATACATCATAAAACCCTTATATTCCCCCATGACCATCGCTCCTTCCATCAATACACTAACGTCGGTTGCAATGCTTTATCTATCGACGTGCTATCATCATTAAAAGCCGCCAATAATGCATCAGCATCACTGCTATACTGACGTCGTTTTATCTCGATTTTTTGCATCATTAATTCATAATCTTTTGGTATCACTTTAACTGCACGTGACTCTATTTGGTCAAACTGTTTAAGCACATCACGTGCTTTCGTACTATTTGTATAGGCGATGTGTGCCTCTAGCATTTGACGGATTAATGCTTGTTCTTCTTGATGTACAACTTGTTTAAATGCCAAAGTCTCTAGTGCATGTGTAGCTTTGAATGCTTCAACATCACTCGGGAAGACATAACATACACCACCACTCATACCTTGACCAAAGTTTTTACCTACGTCTCCTAGTATGAGCACGTGTCCTCCTGTCATATACTCTAGGCCATGATCTCCGATTCCTTCTACAACAACATTCACACCGCTATTACGAATACAAAATCGTTCGCCAGCACGACCATTAATATACGCCTCTCCGGCGGTGGCACCATAAAAACAAACATTTCCTACAATAATATCTTTTTCTCTTTCAGGTTTTGGTGCTTTAATACAAATTTTGCCACCTGACAACCCTTTACCAACATAGTCATTTGCATCACCAGTATGTTGTATTGTTAATCCTTGTGGCGCAAATGCTGCTATACTTTGCCCAGCATGACCAGATGTTTTTACTATAATGGTATCTTCTGGCAAGCCATCCGGACCATAGTATTCTGTTATCGTACTACCCGTAATAACACCAACATCACGTTGTTCATTATGAATAACATATGTCCCCTCAAAGTGTTGGCCTTCTTTAATTGCGATTTGTGCATCGTAGTACAAACTACTTAAATCAAAACCTTGTTCTAAATGATGTTGTTGCATCATCTGTTGATAATTCACACCAGCTATTGGTTCAAGTAGTGGCGACAAATCTAAGGTTGCCGCTTTAGATCTTGGCGGTATATCCGTTGCACGCTCAAGCAAGTCTGTACGACCAATCAAATCTTCTACGCGTTTTAAACCTAGAGAAGCTAAAATTTCCCGCATTTCTTCTGCGATAAAATACATAAAATTCACGACATGTTCTGCTTTGCCATTAAATAATGCACGCAAATCCTTATTTTGAGTAGCAATACCCACGGGACAAGTATCTTTATGACACACCCGCATCATGACACATCCCAACACAACAAGTGGTGCCGTAGCAAAACCAAACTCTTCAGCACCTAATGCGCAAGCAAGTGCAACATCTCTACCTGTAAGTAATTTACCGTCCGTTTCAATTTTGACACGACTACGTAAATCATTAAGCTTTAACGTTTGATGTGTTTCTGCTAACCCAATCTCCCAAGGTAATCCTGCATGTTGTATACTCGTTTTTGGTGAAGCACCTGTACCACCATCATAGCCACTGATTACGATCTTATCGGCAAAAGCTTTTGCGACGCCAGAAGCAATCGTACCAACGCCTGATTTCGATACTAATTTTACCGCCACATCCGCATTTCTATTTGCATTTTTTAAATCATGAATCAATTGTGCTAAATCCTCAATCGAATAAATATCATGATGCGGTGGTGGTGAAATAAGTCCAATCCCAGGTGTTGCACCTCTCACCTTGGCAATCCAAGGATATACTTTACTGCCTGGTAATTGTCCTCCTTTACCTGGTTTAGCACCTTGAGCAACTTTAATCTGTAACTCTTTTGCATGTTGTAAGTATTCACTTGTTACGCCAAAACGACCGGATGCTACTTGCTTTATGGCACTAGATATATTACTGCCATCTGCTTGCTGTTTATAGCGGTAAGCATGTTCTCCACCCTCACCACTGTTGCTTTTTCCACCTAACTGATTCATAGCTTTGGCTAAAGTCTCATGTGCTTCTGCCGAAATTGAACCATAACTCATTGCGCCTGTATTAAATCGTCTTACAATCTCTTCTGCTGATTCCACCTCTTCAATTGAGATTGGGTGCTGTTGTTTAAACGTTAGTAAGTCTCTGATATGGTCAAACCGTTTGCTATGAACTGCAGCAGTAAATTCTTTGAATTGTTGGTAGTCATTTTCGCGACATGCGTGTTGTAACTTGAAAATAGTCAATGGATTAAATACATGGTGCTGTCCTTGTTGTCTCCATTGAAATACACTTCCTGAAGGTAAATAATCTAAGTGTCGTTGTTGCTGTGCTTTATTTTCTGCTTCTATTTGTGCTATGGATAACCCTGATAGCTTAGACGGCGTGCCTGGGAAATAGCGTTCAATAACTTCATGAGACAAACCAATTGCTTCAAAAATTTGAGCACCGTGATAACTTTGTACCGTTGAAATACCCATTTTAGCCATGACTTTTATGACGCCTTCAGATAAAATTTGAGTATATGTTTCGACATTATTTGAAACTTTACCTGTTAGCTTTTTCTGTACTGTCAACTGTTCAATGGTTGCTTGCGCAAGATATGGTACTACCGCATTCGCTCCGTAGCCTAATAAGCACGCAACATGATGAACTTCTCTTGTTTCTCCGCTATAAGCCACGATACTTGTATTCATGCGTAAATTTTCTTTAATGAGTAGCTGATGAATATAGCTGGTTGCAAGTAATATAGGCATGGCATATGCTGTTTTCTGGCTCAACAAACTATCATCTAATACGAGAATTTCAGCGCCATCTTTAACTGCTTCAATGGCCTGTTGACCAAGCAATTCAAGTGCATCTGCAAGCACATTTGTATATAAGGTAGATAATCGTACTGTCTTGAACTCACTCGATTCAATATATTCAAGCTGACTAGGTGTCAATACAGGTCTTTGTAATTGAATTCGCTTTAGCGCTTCCGGCGTCGGATGTAATATATTCCCTTCTGCACCTAGGTAAGACAGTTCACTTGTTACTATTTTCTCACGATAAGCATCAATGGGTGGATTAGTAACTTGTGCAAATAATTGCTTAAAGTAATTGAATAAACTTTGTGGTTGTTCATTTAATACAGCTATTGGCACATCATAACCCATGGCACCAATTGGATCTTTCTTGCCAGTCACAAGTTCACTCATATATTTATTAATATCTTCTTTGGTATAGCCAAATTGTTGTTGTAACTTAAATATTGTTGTTTCAGATAAACACGATGATTGATAACCTATTTGTTCCAAGTGTAAATCAATTTTATGCTTTGCAAGCCACGTTTTATAAGGATATTGTGTTGCTATTCGTGATTTCAGCTCATTATTTTCAATTACTTGCTGTGTCTCAAAATCCACAAGCAATAATTTACCTGGATTTAACTGCCCTTTATAAGCGACATTCGCTTCTGGAATATCAACCACACCAACTTCAGAAGAAAAAACAATATAATTATCCTTTGTAATCGTATAACGTCCAGGTCTCAAACCATTACGATCTGTTAAAGCGCCTATTTTATCGCCGTTACAAAACGATATCATTGTTGGTCCGTCCCAAAGTTCCATCAAGTAGCTATAAAATTCATAAAATGCACGCACCGTTGCATCATTTGCTTTGTCATGTTGCCATGGTTCTGGTATAAGGAGCATCGCTGCTTGTTCAGGTTCCATAGCAAGTGTTAAAAATTCTAACGCATTGTCAACAATAGCAGAATCACTACCATCTTCATCTACAATCTGGCAAATCTTATGTGCATCATTCGGAAATAATGTTTGAATCAGTTGTCGTTGACGCGCCCGCATCCAGTTCACATTCCCTTGAATGGTGTTAATTTCTCCATTATGCATTAGCATACGGTTAGGATGTGCCCGTTTCCAACTTGGGAATGTATTCGTGCTAAAACGAGAATGTACCAATCCAAATTTAGACTGATAATCTGAATGTTGTAAATCCAAATATAACCCCTTAATCTGATCAGATCTCAGCCATCCTTTATAAACAATTGTTTTATGAGATAAGCTAGTAAAATAAAGTTCTAACCCCTGTTGTTCAGCTTCGTGTTCAATTTGTTTTCTTGCCAAATATAACTTTTTCTCGATATCTTGATGATTAGTAATGTCGACAAAGATTTGATAGACATATGGCATAGTCTTAGCTACATGCTGTGCTAATACCTCTTTATTTACAGGTACTTCACGATATCCTAGCACCTTTAGTCCTTCACTACGAAATAACAAATCTATCATTTTCTGATATCGTGTATTTACTATGACCTTTTGAGAAAAGAATAATCCTACCGCGTATTCCCCTTCACACGAAAGTTCAAAATCAACATGTTTATTAAAATAATCAAATGGTATTTCGGTCATTATTCCTGCGCCATCGCCTGTAATACCATCTGCGCCCACACCACCGCGATGATCTAAACGACGTAACATTTCTAATGATTTGTCAACAATGTCATGCGAGCGTTTATTATCCATATTGGCATAAAAACCAATACCACAAGCATCATGTTCTTCTCGATAATCATATAATCCTCTTTTTATTGTTAAATCACACATGATGCATACCCCATTTTCAAGAATTTTCTGAATTTTTATGTTAATATGCTTCACTATAATGTAAAATATTTATCTGTACAATATACGAATTCGATAATACCTTTCTAATTTTTAGAACAATGATAGTTAATGGAGGAATAGGCATGGAAATCAAACAATTAAAATATTTTTTAGAGGTAGCTAAAAGAGAACATCTTTCTGATGCAGCATTAGAACTAGATATCGCCCAGTCGGCAATTAGTCGGCAGATTCAACAATTAGAAGATGAGTTGCAAGTCAAACTATTTAAGCGTCAAGGGCGTAACATTCGTTTAACCACAGCAGGTAAAGACTTTGTTATTCATGCCACTAAATTATTAAATCAAGTAGATGAAACTTTGACATTATTCCGTCAACAAGAATCCAATAATCTTTATTCTATTAATCTAGGATATGAACAAGGCTATGTTGCTGAACGTATATTACCATTAATACAAACATTTGAACGTCAGTATGATAGTAAAATTATTCCACAACAAGTTTCTCAAGATTCCACGAAGCAGATATTAGTGGATGCGTTGGATGTCGCAATTACTGAGCTTACTCCAACGCTACAACAAAACAACGATTTAAATGTAACTTTATTATATGAAGAAACATACCATTTATATTTACCTAAAGAAGAACCGTTAGCTCTGGCGATGAACCCACACTTAGCTCAATTTGAAGGCGCAACGATTTTTACATTAACGCCACTGTCCACAACAATGATAGCTTTAATTGAACAATTAACTAAAGCTACACTACACGTCGTCACACATCCGGCGCTAGCTCAATATTTACTTGCACAACATCGTGGTTTTATATTAGCACCTGATTATCAACGCTTAACTGTCAGTTCACTTGATTATAAAGATATTTCACTTAATCACACGCCTTTAAAACGCTCTATCTGCATCGTAGTGCGCAAAGAAAATAATAAGCCTGATGTGCAACAATTAACATCACTGATACAAACTTTATTTAATCGTGTTTCAACATATCATTAATCGTTCACGCCACTTTATAAAGCTGCTAATATTTGAAATGCTAAAGCTTAGGGCGTATAATCACTCTATCTTTAAAGTGAAAGGACCGTCTTAACATGATGCAATATAAAAACATATTGAATTCAAGATTTTTTTGGCTAATTTGCAGTTTAGCAGTCCTTATATTAGCAGTGTTTATTTTTACATTTTTCAACGATCGACTCTACCACACGCCTATTGCCAAGATTACAAATGTCGAACAAGTTCATCAGCAAAAAATAACTGATGAACACCATAATACAGATACAAAGTACAAACAACGTCTAACATTAGAAATATTAAATGGTAAGTTTCAGCATCAAACAACAACCATTAACCATACATATGTAGCATCTCAAGCAGATACAGAAGCCTTTTCTAAAAATAACAAAGTACTTTTACATATAACAGATTCATTAAAAAGCGCAACTATTATCGAAAAAAAACGTGATTCCCTAGTCGTTGCAATTTCTGGAGTATTCATACTCGCCGTACTCATTGTTGGTAAGAAAGTCGGTTTGCAATCGATTCTATCACTAGCCTTCAATACTTGTGCCGTCTTATTGGCTATTCAACTTCATAACCAGCATCCTTCATTAAGTCTCTTTGGACTTATGACAATTGCTGTTACCTTAGCGACAATCATCACACTACTACTAGTCACCGGATTAAAGCTGAGGTCATGGATAACGATTGCCAGTACTTTACTCGGCACTCTATTAAGCATTGGCATTACTGCATTGGTCATTCGTTTAACCGATGGTGCAGGTATAAAATATGAAACGATGAGTTTTCTCACATTACCACCTAAAGAAGTATTTTTAGCTTCCGTCTTAATTGGGTCTCTCGGTGCAGTTATGGATGTTGCTATCACTTTATCTAGTGGTATGTATGAAATTTATCAACGTACACCTGACATAAGTATACAGCGCCTTGCAGTAGCCGGACGACGTATCGGTCAAGATATCATGGGAACCATGACGAATATACTATTATTTTCATATTTGTCTGGAAGTCTACCAATGCTACTTATATATCTAAAAAATGCCAATACATTTACTTACACGATTTCAATGAATTGGTCGTTAGAAATTACTCGAGCGATTTCTGGCGGGATTGGCATTGTCTTAACGATACCTATTACTATTACTTTAATGAGCCTTTTTATTAAATTGCGAGGTGAGCCATCATGAGTGCAATTACATTATTAGGATTTATCTTATTTTTATTAATGATTGTTTTTGGCGGGACTAAGGGGCTTATTTCATTTTTAACCTTATTCTTAAATTTTATCATTTTATTGATAAGTATCGTTTGTATTATGTTGGGTATACCGATATACGTGGTACTCGTCATTTTCTGTATCGTAGTTGCTTCATGCAATTTATTCATTTTAAATAGTTATAATATTAAAACTAAAGCCGCCTTTCTAGGCACAATGATAACCATCATGATACTTATTCTAGGTATTTATTTATCTGTTCGACTCGGTCATTTACAAGGTTTTACTACTGAACAACAGGATGAAACTTATATATTTTCCATGAATATTGGTATCGATATGGTGCAATTTATGGTGTTTACCATTGTGTTAGCAGTTATTGCAGCTGTTATTGATTTAGCAATCACCATCAGTTCACCAATGTACGAATTACACGAAGCAAATCCAAAATTATCTCAAACAGATTTATTCAAATCCGGCATGACGGTTGGACGAGAAATATTAGCTACTTCTGCAAACACAATTTATTTGGCTTATTTTGGTGGTCAATTAACATTATTCTTTTGGTTTTTTAAACTGAATTATTCATTTGAACACATTATCAATTCAAAAATCTTTACTCAAGAATTTATTTCCATCTTGCTAGGTGGTATCGCCATTGCAATAAGTATCCCTATCACTGCATGGATTACTGCCTTTTTCATTAAACATAAAAAATTATCCGCCACTCATTCTCAAACAATTGAATAACAATCAGGCAGGTTCACGTATGACGCACGTTGTAACCTGCCTTATATTTTTCATTTAAACATTGAATTTGATTTCCTACTCCTTAGCATTATGGCATTCGTTGCTCTAGCTTAAGTATTTTCCCGGGAAATATACGATGAGTCTGGAACATCATTACCTTCTAGGTTATGAATTAAATATTGGCAGTAGTTGACATGATTGAAAAAAGCTTGGTATCAGCGTATTTTCAATCCTGTCAACCTTGCGGGAGCGAGACTACAGATTCATAATGAATGCTGTCTCGTTTCCTATTTCCTTAATTCTATAACCTTGTTCAACACATTTTGAAAGAATCATTTTGAAGATATTTGCGCAATCCATGTTTGGACTGCTGGCGCTATTAAATGTGTATCTGTTTTATCAACCCATTTAATATCTGTAATTTCGTTATCGATTTGAATTTGTTCCCAATCTATATCTGTCGTCACACGATAACCATTGAGCTCCGTCTGCATATTTTTTTGCGGATATGCTTGCCCTACCACTGTCCCAATATATTCAAATTGAGTTTGAGGAATATCAAGCTTTAATTCTTCATTCACTTCTCTCTGGATAGCATCTAACATCGATTCATGAGCTTCTATTTTCCCACCTGGAAAATAATATTTTTCTCTATGTCTGACCTGTACGAGCAAGATTTTATCTTCTGTTTCTTCTACTAAGCATACACAACGAATCACTTTGACCATTCCTTTGGGATTAATTTGATTATTACATGTAACTATGTGCTTTCAAACATAATAAATGTTTCGTTATTACAATTTCGTTTATAATATAACCATATCATATTCATCGGAGGGTATGTTTCATGGCAAAAAAATCAAAATTAACACATGTATCCAATTTAATTAGTTTAGCCGGCTTTTTAGTAGATGGATACAATGGGATTAAGTATGACGCAAAAGAAAAGAATTTAGTTTATTTATCATTAGGTTTAAGCACTGCTGGTACTTTATTAGATTTCTATGTATCTTTAAAATCTCCTAAAAAGATCCGTAAACTTGCTGCACTATTTCTATTTATAATCAATGTCACACGCTTAGCTACAAGTTATCGTAAAATTAAAGAAGATTTCTAATTTCGTATTGTTATTTTATAGTGTTAGTCAATAACATTATTGCAGTCATTCTTCTTATTTTATATCTACAACTCACAAATAAACAATTAGAACCGCAATTTGCTGTATTTAACAAATTACGGTTCTATTTTTTTACAAGCCTTAAGTAAGGTTGCCAAGATTTTAGTATATTTTAATCTCTCATCTTATTGATACAGCATCATTCATTAATGAATATATCTATATGAAGATACTTGATAAGAAGGTATTGTGCGATATGTCATAATTCCTGGTGATGCACTGTAGTTCATTTCTGAAACTAAGATACTACCATCACTGTTAACACGTTCTACAAACGCAACATGACCATAATATCCTATATCTGTTTGTGCAATTGAGCCTACTGTTGGCGTATAGTTAATTGTGTATCCATCCGCTGCAGCTGCGTTATCCCAATTATTAGCATTCCACCAATATGTGCTGATACCTTTACCAATAGCTGCACGACGATTAAATACATGCCATGTACATTGACCCCATGTATATAAGTTACTGTGGCTAAAAATTGGTGTTCTATAGCTATTAGAATTTGAAGTTCTTGTTGAAGAACCTGAAGCTGTGCCAGTCACTTTTAATTTTTGACCTGGGTAAATAAAGAAATTATTTAAACCATTTAATTGCATGATTTTTTGGTAAGTTGTGTTATATTTTGATGCAATTAAAGATAATGAATCTCCTGGTTGCACTGTATAAATACTAGATTTTGATGATTGTGATGGTTTTGTATTGTTCTTTGCAGCTGTACCAGTCACTTTTAATTTTTGACCTGGATAAATAAAGAAATTATTTAAACCATTTAATTGCATAATTTTTTGATATGTTGTGTTATATT
Organism: Staphylococcus sp. HMSC059F04; assembly: GCF_001812565.1. NCBI lineage: Bacteria > Bacillati > Bacillota > Bacilli > Caryophanales > Staphylococcaceae > Staphylococcus > Staphylococcus sp. HMSC059F04. Next base: position 19,856 of record NZ_KV809465.1, read on the forward strand.
TCGATGCAATGAGAGATAACGAATCTCCTGGTTGCACTGTATATGTACTACTACTTGTGTTTGCAGTACGGTTTGCTGTACTTTTGCTAGATCCACTTACTTTTAACACCTGATTAGGGAAAATTAAATTGGATTTTAATCCATTAAGTGATTTTAATCGTGCAATAGACATACCATATTTATGAGAAATTGACCAAACAGATTCTCCAGCTTTAACTGTATGTGTTGTAGCTGCTTCTGCCTGATGTGCGAATACGGTACTTAAAGCACTTGTCCCAATAATTGCTGCCATATATTTCTTTTTCACTAAAAAAACCTCCAATATCATTTTAATGTGTCTTTGTATTATTCATAAACATACTACTCACTATGTCTCATTACATTAAATAGCAGTAATGGCATCTCTCGACTAAATAGATGAAAATGATTGCATTAAGTCGAGACGTAGTCTACTTCATATACTATACACATTCATGTATTGTCTCGGCTTTTCGTTCTGTCTTTTATAAATCCACATATTAAAGGTAATACAAAAAACAGCAGAATACCATTTCAATTACATTACAGTATTGTGAAGTTATGATACATTACTTTGCGCTATTAAAATATTATTTTTTTATTTATTTTTTTAACAATGTTTTTGTCGGTTATATGGCAATCTACAAACAAAATGATGCCACGATATCATTGCTAGAAAAAACTGATTTAGCCAGTTTTTCTGTACTTGGGCCTCACCCCAACTTGCGTTGTCCGTTGCCTTTCGCTTCGAAAGCCTCTGTGTTGGGGCCCCACCCCAACTTGCTTTGCTTGGT
>NZ_KV809465.1:20767-40777 GCF_001812565.1 Staphylococcus sp. HMSC059F04
GCTTTGCTTGGTGAATTTCTTTTCGAAATTCTCTGTGTTGGGGCCCCACTCCAACTTGCTTTGCTTGGTGAAATGGGCTATCAATTGTGACTTCTTTTTTAATTTCTAATGATGTTAATGATATTGTCGAATCTATACCTAATAATTGCTTCTAATATTATCATAATGCTACATACCGACCTGCAATGATGTTAAAAGGGATCCTATATATCTTCACCCAATCTATATTCTCCGGCTTTGAGTTTGTGTGCTATTTCTGATTTTCACTAGAATGTTAGGTTGAAAAATAACGAAAAAGACAATCTCTATTTGACTTCAATAGAAATTATCTTTTTCTTAATTAGATGCATTTTAACTATGTTATTTTAAGCTATTTTCAATCTCTTCGATTTCTTTTTGAGATAGATTAATGGATTTTTCTCCGTCTTTAATGTCTTTTTTCAATGCCTCTTGTGCTTCTTTTGAGTGATATAATTTCACAATTTTTTGATACGTTTTATTATCTTTATCCTTATCATTAACTGCTACTAAGTTTATATAAGGTTTAACAGCATCTGACTCAGATTTTTCTAAGTATATTGGATCTTTTTTAGCATCCAAACCTGATTTAGTAGCTACACCATTATTGATGACTGATAAATCAACATCGTCTAATGCTCGTGCCGTTTGTTGCGCATCTACAGCTTTAATATTTAAATGCTTAGGATTATCTTTAATATCTTTAATTGAACCACTTAAACCAAAATTGTCTTTTAATTTAATCAGTCCAGCAGCCTCAAGTAATTTTAATGCACGTGCTTGGTTTGATACATCATTTGGAATAATGACTTGTGCACCATCTTTGACATTTTTAATGTTTTTTACTTTTTTTGAATAGATACCTAACGGCGCCAACACAGTCGTACTTATAGCTGAGATTTTAGCATCTTTATGTGCTTTTTTATAAGCATTTAAAAATGCAAAGTGTTGGAACGCATTCATATCAATATCGCCGTCACTTAATGCTTTATTGGGCACATTATAATCTGAAAAATGTTTGATTTCGATATCAATATGATCCTTTTTAGCTAATTCTTTTACCTTTTCCCATGCAGCCGTATCATTTGAAGCAACACCTATCGTTACTTTTTTATTATTGCCACCACCACAAGCTGCAAGTACAAAAATAAATGCAAGTACTAAAGTAAATAATCTTTTCATACATACTTCCCCCTAATTTTACAAAATAAAGTTAATTTCGACGTAAACGTCGAGAAATAAAATTACCTAACGTTTGAATAAATTGAACTAAAATGACTAAAACAATGACCGTGATAATAATGACTAGAGTGTCAAAACGTTGATAGCCATATACTAAGGCTAAATCGCCAATTCCACCGCCACCTACAGCACCTGCCATTGCAGTGCTACCAATTAATCCTATGATTGCAGTTGTTATCGCTAAAACTAATGAGCCTAATGCTTCAGGTATTAAAAAGTAACGAATGATTTGTAACGGTGAAGCCCCCATAGCTTTGGCCGCTTCGATAATGCCATCATCGACTTCCAATAGCGAATTCTCTACTAAACGTGCAATATAAGGTGCAACATAGACGGTTAAAGGTACTATGGCAGCTGTAGTACCAATAGAGGTGCCAACCAATAGTTTGGTAAACGGCACAATCGCAATTAATAAAATAATGAATGGAATTGATCTTAAAATATTAATCATAGGATTTAAAAGTTGATGAATTACCGTATTTGGCCATATGCCATGACGTCTAGTAATAACCAATAATACACCTAAAGGAATGCCGATAAGCGCACCAATAATCAATGATATCGTCACCATATAAAGTGTTTCATATAAGGCTTGTAATAGTTGTGAGCTATCTATACTGGACCCAAACATTGTTAAACGACCTCCTCATATTCGATATGCTGTTGACTAAAATAATTTTCTATACGCGTTCGATCAACATCGTTAAGTTGTATATCAAGCCATAAATAACAAACTGTGTTCTCTTGTATGGCAGACATTGAAGAATATATTATATTGACATCCACACCATAATCGCGTATTAGCGTATTGATTAGTGGAGAAGTCACTTGTTGCGCATCTAAAAACAAACTATATACAACATGCGAGGTGTCATTTACCAATTTAAATAAAGCTTGTAATTGTGTTGAAGGTTCTGTATTAATCACTGTTGACACAAAGTTTTTAGTTGTCTCTGTTTGTGGGTAACTGAAAACTTCTTTAACCGTACCCAGTTCAATCACTTCTCCTTGTTCCATCACAGCTACACGGTTACATATTTTTTGGATAACACTCATCTCATGAGTAATCAACATAATTGTGACACCAAATGTTTGGTTAACATTGCTCAATAATTTAAGAATAGAACTTGTTGTAGCAGGGTCTAACGCACTGGTAGCCTCATCGCATAATAATATTTTAGGGTTGGTAACAAGTGCACGTGCAATTGCAACACGTTGCTTCTGCCCACCTGAAAGTTCATCCGGAAATTGATGCATTTTATCAGCTAAACCCACAAATTCTAGCATTTCTTCAACTTTTGCTTTAATCTCATCTTTATGTTTATGGCTTAAAATAAGTGGCATCGCGACATTTTTAAATACAGTCGCTGAATTCAATAAATTAAAATGTTGAAAAATCATACCGATATCTTTCTTAACATTTCTTAAGTCTTTTTCAGAATATGTATTAATATCTTTACCATCTACGATTACTTCACCGTCTGATACTTGTTCTAGTTGATTCACTAAGCGGACAAGCGTACTCTTTCCTGCACCGCTATAACCTATCACACCAAAGATATCATGCTTTTCTATTTTAAAAGATACATCTTTCAGAGCCTGTATCGTTTCACCTTTTTTGTTGAATCTTTTATTTACTTTTTTAAATTCAATCAATAGTATCCACCCTTTATTCCGATTAACTTAATATGATTATTATGCATTATATTGAATTATATGTAGCCCGTCAATACAATTTGCTGAAAATATTTAATATTCCGACTTTTAAATTTGTAATTTCAATTTAGCAAGCACACCAAAACAAAAAAACCAAGCAACTCTAAATATAGCTGCTTGGTTTTTTTATAATTAAACTTTATTTTATTGTATCTAACGCTTGTCTAAGATCATTCACTAAATCTTCTGTATCTTCAATACCTATCGATAAGCGAATTAAGCCATCTGTAATACCTTCTTTAGCGCGAATGTCTGGGGGAATTGATGCATGGGTCATCAGCGCTGGAACAGATATCAAACTTTCTACTGCTCCTAAACTTTCTGCTAAAGTAAAATACTGTGTCTCACGTATGACGCGTTTGGCAAGCTCCGTATCTTTCACTTCAAAGGCAACAACTCCTGTGTGTCCACTTGCTTAAGCAAGATGTACATCATGATTTAAGTGTGTCTTGATACTTGGGTGAAACACTTGTTGAACAGCTGGATGCTGTTGTAACATCTCTATGATGCTTGTCACATTACGATTAATTTGTTCCATACGTAATCCAAGTGTCTTAACTCCTCTTACTAATAGATAACTATCTTGAGGTCCAAGAACACCTCCTGTTGAATTGGAAATAAAGCCAATTCGTTCTCCTAGCTCGTCGTTTGCTGTGACAACTAAACCTGCAACTACGTCACTGTGACCACCAATATATTTCGTTGCTGAATGAAGTACAATATCAATACCAAAATCAAGCGGATTTTGATAATACGGCGTCATAAATGTATTATCGACAACTGAAATTAACTGATGCTGTTTAGCAATTTCGGCTGTTTTTTTAATATCTGTAACACGCAATAATGGATTGGATGGTGTTTCAATATATAACATTCTTGTTTGTGGTTTAATAAATTGTTCTACATTCTCAATATATGATGTATCAACAAAATCAACTTCAATACCATAACGTGTAAAAACTTTAGTTAAAGCGCGATATGTACCACCATAAACATCAGAATTTAAAATAATGTGATCTCCTTTATCTAGTAACATCATAACGGCACTCACCGCTGCCATGCCCGAACCAAAGGCAAATCCATGCTTACCATGTTCTAAATCAGCAATAACACTTTCAATAGCCACACGTGTAGGATTTGCTGTTCGTGAATATTCATAGCCTTGTCTTAAATCACCAACATCATCTTGTAAATAAGTACTTGTTTGATAAATAGGGGTCGTTACTGCACCTGTATAAGTGTCTGTAGTATGTCCACCATGAACCATTTGCGTTTTTTTATTCATCTTTAATCATACTCCTTTATAATTGAAAATTTGTTTTGACATATAGCGATCACTACCGTCGGGAAAAATAGTTACAATAACACCTTTATCGAGTTGTTGTTTTATTTCCAAAGCACCCTGTAGCGCTGCTCCTGAAGAACTTCCCACAAGTAAGCCTTCACGTTGTGCTAATTGTCTGACATTGTTAAAACCATCAACATCACTTACCGTAATAATGTCATCAACGAGGTTCCGTTTGAGAAATACAGGCCACTTTTCAGAGCCTATCCCTTCAATATCATGTGGGTGGCTCTCCCCTCCATTAAGTATTGAACCTTCTGGCTCTACTAAAATATTTTTCACATTAAAAGGTTTAAGATGCGAAGCCACACCAGTAAATGTCCCTCCTGAACCTATGCCAGCCACAAAATAATCAATTTGTGGTAATGAATGAGTAATTTCTTGACCCAAGGTATTTTTATATGCAGCAGGGTTGTCTTGCGATTCAAATTGGTTCATATATACTGCCCCTGTAGCTGCAGCATATTGCCTCGCTTGATATTGTGCACCAAGCATGCCTTCAGCTTTAGGTGTACGTGAAATATCAGCACCTAGCGCGCGCATAATAGCAATCTTTTCTTCTGAAAAACCATCTGGTGCAAATATTTTACAATTTATATTAAACCTGTTAGCAGCGATGGCTAACCCAATGCCTGTATTACCAGCAGTAGCTTCAACAATCGTATCCCCAAGATTTAGACGTCCTTCATGCAAAGCCGTCTCAATCAAATACTTGCCTAAACGGTCCTTCACACTACCACCCGGATTAAATTGTTCTAACTTTGCATATATCTGGACATTGTTATCACTATAACTTTCGAGTAAAACAAGTGGCGTATGTCCTATTAAATCATAAGCGATCATATTAATTGTGAGTATGACAAACACTGCGTACGTAGTGTCTATAGCCACCGTGCATCGTCAACTCATTGAACCTTCTTTCTTGAAAAATTAAATCTTACTTAATAACTAAGGATTTTACGCTATAACTTCTTTTTTTGCAATCTCTATGTTTATTGCATGTAGCACAATGCCTGGCTCACAATATGACTGTTCTTGAATTGTCTTTGCATGTTAGGATAAATATGTAAAAGGACAAATTAAAAAAATTGACAAACCACACTTACAAAACATATCGGGAGATGATGACATATGCCATCGAAACAGAACTTATCGCTTTCTGTTTTTACAAATGAGCAATTTAAAAAATTAAAGTACAGCACAACAACATTTAGGAATTGCATGTTTGATGCGCTAGAAGTAAATAAAAGTCGCTTTAAAAAATGTGATTTTTCAGAAGGTATTTTTAAAAATATAAAAGCTATAAGTAATAGTAAATTCATCTATTGTGATTTCACTCAAAGTATTTTTGATGATGTTCATTTTTATAATACGTTATTTAAATATGTTGAATTTACTACCACAACGTTTGAGCGCAGTCACTTTAATAATATAGAATTTCAGTATTGTAATTTCAATCATCATTACCTACACGATGTGGCACTACAAAATGTCGTATATGACAAGGTGTACTTTGAAAACATAACACTAGATTTATGCCAACTTGATAATGTAACGTTCAATCATTGTACATTCAAAAATGTAACGATTAATCAGTCAAGTTTGCCCGATAAACTTAAAGTACAATTACAGCACGATGGTGTTCATTTTAAAGATAATTAATAAGTAAATAAGAGCACTTACCCATAACTTGGCTAAGCGCTCTTATTTTAAATCTAGATTTATATAATTTATAAAGCATATGCTGTTCGCGTATCATTGTTCGTCTTTAAAATAACTGCACTAAAAACACGAGTATAATAACAAGTGGCATCACGTATTTAATAAGATAATACCATGGTATAAAAAGTTTAAATTTATCTTTACCAAAATTTTCTTTTAATAATTTTTTATCTAATAGTTGACCAACAACAAGTGTTGTACCTAACGCGCCTAAAGGCATTAGTATATTAGACACTAAAAAGTCCATATTATCAAAAATTGTACCAGCTAAAAATTTAAAATTGTTTAACGTACTAAAGGATAATGTTGCAGGAATACTGATGATAAACACTAATGCACTAGCAATCATCGCTACAACTTTACGTTTCGAGTTATCATTTTTAGTAAAATTAGACACATTTAGTTCTAGTAACGATATAGATGACGTAAGTGCTGCAAATAAAAACAGAATGAGGAATATAAAGTAAAACGCAATTCCAAAATGCATTTTACTAAATACAAGTGGCAACACCTTAAATAATAGTCCTGGTCCTTCTTGAGGATGGTAACCAAACGTATGCAATGCTGGAAAGATTGCTAAACCAGCCATGACTGAAATCATGATGTTCATAACAACGATAGAAAGTGCCGATGATTTAATGGTCATAGCTTTAGGTGCGTAACTTGCATAGGTAATCATGCCCGTCGTTCCCAAAGACAATGTGAAAAAGGATTGGCCTAGCGCAAAGAGTACACCTTGCATAGAAATATCTTGTATGCGAGGTTGCAAAATATACTGCACACCCTCTAACGCACCGTCTAAAGTTAATGATTTTATTACAATAATTAGTAGAAATATAAATAATAATGGCATCATGATTTTAGAAGCTTTTTCCAGACCACCTTCAACGCCTAACATCACGATGACCATTGTTAATGCGATAAAGATGCCTTGTCCAACTACAGTAATCCAAGGGTTACTTATCATGCCCTCAAAGCTAATCTGAGTTAAGGAGTTATGTTCAAGTGACAGCATTTGTAATATAACATGTCCTATATATATAATAATCCAGCCTCCAATAACACTATAGAAGCCAAATAGCACAAACACTGCTAAATTTCCGTTCCAACCAATCAAATTCAACCATTTTTTCCCTGTCAATTTACTGTATATTTGGGTCGTATAAGTACGTCCCATTTTACCAACAGCAAATTCCATAATAAGCAGAGGTAATCCCACAAATATAGTGAACAGTAAAAATAATGATAAAAACGCGCCACCACCATATATTCCTGCCATATAAGGAAATTTCCACATTGCACCTAGTCCAATAGCTGATCCAGCACTGGCTAAAATAAAACCAGTTGAGGTTTTCCATTGTGACTCCTTACTCATCATAACAACTCCTTTAGTACGTTAAAGCGTTTATGTGCTTAAGTACTACTGTAACATGTGTAGTCAATACGTGCAATATACATATAAAAATAAAAAAATAGTGCAGTGACTTTGTCGTATTCACAAAGCCTGCACTACTGGTAAGTTATTCATAATCTTCGAAACCATATGCAATAGTCTGTCCATCTGTAACTTCCGTTATCTCTAAGCTTTCTATATGATCCACATTAATATAATGTACACTGTTACCTGTGTTTAAGTATAAATATGCAAGTTCGTCAAATTCATCTATCAAACGTTGATGACACGTTTCTTTATCTTTCCCATAATCAAAACTTTTAAATTCTTTAAATGTTTGTCCTGAAGTCGTCGTATAAATTAATAAAAATGTACGTTTCATTTTATTCTATCTCCTTTGTATTTTTTATCTCAAGATTGAAAAAATGTCACTATATCGTTGATTACATCTTCACTCCCTTCACCATAAGTCATTAAGTGTTTACTTAACCGGTATGCAGTTAATGACTTATTTGTTTGTGTCATATGCTCAGCAATATATTGTGCGCTTTCTTGATAAGAAGCGTCATCTTGTTCACCACATAGAACCATTGCCTCTGCATTGATATGTGCTAAATCATGCATGATATCTGTTATAAAAAGTCTAAATGCGGTTAATTGTGAATGATATTGTTTAATTGTGTTTAATTGCTTTTGTGCTTCACTATCAGACAGGTGTTGTAATTCATTCATACGCTGTCCATAACGTTCCATACGCCACGCAATACCTGTTTCTGCTTTTTGATGGGGAGCTGACATAACAGCAATCTTAGCCACAGGATACGTTTCAGCTATCTTAAGTGTCAATAATCCACCTAAAGAAACGCCTGTAACATATATTTGTTTGTAGCCTTGTTGTTGTAAAAACTTGTATCCATTTTGTGCATCATGCCACCAATCATTAATATCAAACGCTATTAATTCAGTAAGCGGTAATCCATGCCCTCGATAATTTGGTGCGTAACAAGTAAAACCTTGTTTATGCAATGCTTGCGCTAATGGTTTCACATCTCTAATCGTGCCGGTAAATGAATGTAATAATAAGATAGCTTCTTCACGATGTCCTTCTAAATATATAGGTCTTGGCGAAGTTAATTTCATACTTCTATCCTCCATTGATAACCCATCGTTTTTTACGACGTTATTGTTTATTTCTTATGTAAAACAGTGGATACATAGCTAAGAAAAGCATCATCCAAATGACTGCAAGTGCTACACCTCCTAGTACATCTCCCACATAATGCGCATGAAAATATAAGCGACAACTTAAAATACCTATCCAGAATAATAATGCCAGTGATATTATCGTCCATTTCGCATATAAGCGCGTTACATAGGATACCGTCATAATTATAATAACAATACATATCAATGTACTTGCATTTGAGTGACCACTTGGATATGAGAAGCCATGGTCTTGAGGCAGATGATTGTATGGTCGTGATCGTGCAATAACTTGTTTAATTAAGAAGTTCATCCAACTACCTGTAAAAACAGCAATCAGTGACCATAATGCTGTACGTTTAGATTTGACAGCAATCACTACCGATAATAGAACCATCAATAACATCACACTTGATACTTCACCAATTGTTGCACAGAACGTCATAATAGTGTTGAACCATGAACCTTCAAAACCGCGCTCTGGCGTGCCAAAATAATCAGTCATTAGCTGCAATGATGCCGCATCAATATGTTGTATAAATGATGTGTGATGCATTACACCTACAGTTAATAATGTAAAAATAAGTACGCTTATCACAAAGATAGGTATGAGCCATTTAGACGTATAAAATTGTTTATTTATCATATATTTTATAAATCCTCTTTCTCTATGATTAAAATTGCGTGCACTGTGCTATACTTCAAATAATATTGTTCGTGACTAACCCAATCTCGCATCAAGTATGACGTACTATCCACACAATGTTAAATATTGAAAATTACACTGTCGTACAGCAAGTGCCTGAAGTAACAGTGAGACACCTCAAATTATAATCGTTTCTCCAAATTCTCTGTTAATTTAAATATAATTACTCTTTCTCCTGTTTTTGTACTTAAATCTGAGTGAAAACTTTTAACAGAAACACCCGTAATGTGATCAATAATATTCATTAAATCATCTTGCCCAGATTCAACTAACTCGGATCGCGTTCTCTTTATGTTAAGGCGTCCTTCGTTTGTTTCACATACCCTATACTCTGCTGGAGTCAGCACACCTTGTAAATTGACAATGACCATATCTCTTAAAATGTCAGTTTTAACCGATAGTGAGCCTCGACCTAAAAAATCTTTTTCCCATTGCGTAATAGCTGTGCTAATATCCGCTTCATAGCTACCTTTAGTCTTAGTCATTTCTATCATATTCTCCTAATATTAGATTATATTAAGTTTAACATTTTTTAGCCTAATTCCGAAGATATAAAAGGTACAACCCTGACATATTATTTCGAAACAGTGGGTTGTACCTTAGTATTACCAATCTTTAATATCTCCGTTTTCATCTATGCTAGCTAATCTTAGCCATTGATGCGCCACCTTTTGAGCAAAATGTTTATTTGTAGTTAAAAGTCTTTCTATATATTTATCAGGTGCCTGAATCATAATTAAAATACGAATAGGTGCATGATAGGTTTCATTGTCTCCAGTCATCACAGATTGCCAAGGTAAGCCTGAAAGCAAATCACTAGAATTCCCTTGCATAACACCTACGCCAGATGTTACAGATTGCGTCGTTTTATTACCACTACCATAAAAATGTGGTGCAACGGTCGATGCATAATATTGTAAATTAATCCATTGTGCTACAAGTGCTGGACCTGAAATAATGGTATCTAGTAATTGTCCATCTTCGTCCTTACGCCAATCATAGTTATGTAGAAATGCACGTCCTTCTAAATTACATTGAGCCGTTAACTCACGCTGTCCGATAATAAACGATGCATTGCGTGCCAAGCCCCACTCTGGACGTATTTCACTCCAGTCAGAAGCATAACGTTGCGCCTCTCTCCGCGGATGACGTTCATTGTCTTTAGGATTAACACTAGGTAATTGTGACAAACGTTCTAAATTGGCATGGTAGCTAATCTCTGGCATAGCTTGATTTAGCGTATTAAATGCTTTCTGTGCCGCTTCAGTAAGTTGAGGGACATACAGCCATTCAAGTGTATCAATTGACGTTTGATGTTCTGCCGCAACAAACACAGTATCTTCTGGGATTGAAATACCTTCCGCTTCTAATCCCAGGCGTACATCTGAAAGATTACACATCATTGCGAGTAGTTTCGCATTAAATCCACTCGCCGCACCACCACAAGCACCACACTCTAAAGATGCATGATATGGATTATTATTAGAACGACTTGCATGTCCCCCTAAGACAACTAATGGTGCAAAGTCAGTTGTTAAGTCCATCAACTGTAATGCATTTTTTGTAAAAGCAATTTGTTCTGCTTTTGTAAATCCTACGGGTAACTGGGAATAAATTTGTGCTTCTCTATCAATCGTTAAATGTGTCTCCGGTTTTTTCAACCATTTGTGCTGCCATAATTTTACAAGATAGGCTGTTGTTTTAGGAAATAACGTACTTGCTACAGTATTCAAACTAAGAAATGGTCCACTGAGCTCAGGTAAAAGTAAACTCGGTAAGACATTGTGTTTCATTAATTTAAATGTGTAAAACAATGAAGTTACTGAATGTTGTTGCTGATTATAGATATCTAACGCTTCACGATTTGCGTATTCTCTAATTGCATATGCTGGTGGCACCATAACTGGCAATGAATTATGCGCAAATTGTTCGTCTAACGCTTCTTTTCTTATTGGCAACCCAAAGAAACCCGCGATGCCTATTGTTTTAAATGGCCCCGCATGCTCAATATGCCGTCTAAATGGCTCAGAACGCACGTCAATGCAAAAAGCTAATTGAACTAGCGTATCTTTATTTACAGGTGGTTTTGCTTCAGATAATGCCTCGACCCATTCCCGCTTATGTGTCTCTTCCCAAGCTTCTAACCATATTTTTTTAAAATATAATGGATTAAAGCGCTTAGCAAAGCGCAGATGTTCAATTTGGTCATTAATTGATAATGAGAGCCATGTATCAATCGTCATATTGCCATAATAAAGCCATTTACTAACTAATTCTTTCACTCTTCTTTCAACATTTAAGACTGCCGGACGGCTCATTTTTTCAGTATCTAATAAAATACATTCCATCGTTAAACGAATAGCTAAGTATTGCGTTAGTATATCTTTATCATTGTCATTTTGTTGCGCTCGATAATACAATATTCCAGCCCATCCAGGCAGCGATAACAAGTGCCCTGTTAAATAGCTTTCTTTTTCATCTTCTGCAATATCTAAATGATTTAAAGAAATATTCAAGGCTTCTTTATAATTTTCTGGTAAAGTCTTAATCATTTTTCTTTGCGTCTTACTTAACATTGGATCATGTTGCGCAAGATGTAACCATGCTGCATAGAAACCATGCTCTCTTTTAGGCATCGTCCAGCTCGATTGAAACTGATCTATATACAGCTTTGTCCATTTAATAATATGCGTATTTAATTCATCCATTAGTGACTCACCTTTAGCATTATAGGCATTTGCACTTTTCGAGCGCGCATATTTAAATGCTTCATCTTCAAATACCACTTTTAGTTTTGCTACCTCTAACATAAAGTAGCCTTCCTTAGTGATTAAATCCTCTGGTATGGGCATAATTTGAAGTGCATTATTACAATAACTATCAATATGTGTTTGCGGAATCGTCGTAGCGTAATCATTTAAATCTTGTTTCAACGCCTGTTGAACAATAGACACATCAATTTCACCTTTTTCCGCAGCTGCCATGACTGCCGAACGACTAGGATATAAATCTATATCACGCACATGCTTGAACCATTGCACAACTTCATCAAAGGTACGATGCTCCATAGCTTCCCATGGGTTTCTGGCCGCAAAGATAGAAATAGGTGATAATGGCGTAATCACTTTGCAAGCTGCCTGTACAATATCTTCTATGTCCCGATATGATGTAGTCATTACATTTCACCTCTTTATAAGTATTTTTGTAAATAATTAGGATGACTTTCTACTGATTTAAATTTAGCTTCTCCAATTTTCACTAACCACAAGTACACAATAGCAAACGCTGTCGAATCACGTCGGCGAGCTACCCATATACTCAGTATGCTGCCAAACACTAGCATTGCGATACTGATGACAACACTGATCATAGGTGGATGTGTAACATGTATAGAAATTGCACTTAAAATATTGATAAAAAACGCATGCGTCACATAATAAACTGCTGCCACAAAGATTAATACCACGATGCCCAATAGTCTACCAATAATCCCTCTATTTAAAGCGATCAATTGATTCCAAGAAACTGAGATAGACCATGCCAAAATAAATGCACTAATTAAGTTATACGCACTATGATCATTAATCATCCAAAATAATATTGCCAATAATAACGCTAATCCCCTGCCAGTTAAAGTCCAACTATAAGAACGCTGAACATTAGGAGGCGTTGGGATATTAAACCGTTTAACAATTGAACCAGATTGTAAAAATAACGTTGCTTTAAATACACCATGGAGAATCAAATGTATAATTGCTGCCGAATAAACACCTAAGGCACATTGAACGAGCATAAATCCCATTTGGCTCATCGTTGAACCTACAAGCTGTCGCTTATAATCTACATGTACCAGACTAATCCCAGAACCAATCAACACTGATAAGCTTGAGATTATCAATAAAATAGTCAAAGCAATTGGATGATCAAACACTGGAGAAAAACGTGTTAAAATAATTCCACCAGCATTTACAATTCCAGCATGCATGATTGCTGAAACAGGCGTCGGTGCAACGACAGATTCAATTAACCAACTTTGAAATGGATATTGTGCAGCCGGAATAATGACTGACAGCACAAGCAATAAATTCATCAAAAAATACAATACTCCGTTCATCGTTGTTTCCTTGGATATATTAGGATAAATTCGCCACTCTCCTGTCCCTATGTATAAAACAACTACTGCTAATACTAATGCTAACCAACCTAATAAAAAAGCACGCGCAGATACTTTCGCTGCTTCAGCTGGTACTTTCCAAGTACGATTTAGTCGAATCAGCTGCGTCAGTGCAAATAAAGTTAAGCCCCAACAAAAGACCATTAGGCGTAAATCATCACTTAACCATGCGATAGATGCAAATACCGTCGTACAAGTAAACCATGGGAAATATTTTTTATAATTATGATCACCTAACAGATAGCGCATAGAAAATTTTTGAATTATAAAGCCAAGCGTTAAGATAAAGCTAACTAGCAACCATGCCAGTTTATCAACCGCAAACAGACTAATGACTTGGCGTTGTTGTGTTGTCACAAGTCCAATGATGGCAACAACAATAGGCAATGTTAAGCATAAAAGATGCAGTTTAATATATTTAATAGGACAAGACGGTAAAATATAGACGATGCCACTTAACATTGCAATGGACAAAGTAATAAAAAATAAAATAAGTAAAAATTGCTCACTCAGCATAACTGTTCCTCCAATTGACAATATTGCTATGTCGAATAACGATCTAAACAAAAAAGCCTACAATAGCATGACTACTCTCATAAGTTTGAAGAGGTATCAATACTACTGTAGGCTTCTTTTTCAACTTATTATGTATAAAGTAAACGCTTTACTTCTTATATAATCTTTTAAAAAGCTACCTAAGTTATCAAGTTTATCATTTGTAAAATAAGCGATCCATTTCTCCCCGTTCAATCCATATAGATACATGAATTGCCCGAGAAAGACTCAGATACTATTTTAAGCGTAATAATTACAATATATTGTATAACGTAATGAATGTCAAACCCAGTCATACAATTATGAAGGCTCACCTTGAAAAGCGATTCAATAATTACGCTAAATTAAACCATATATAATAAAACATCTACCTATAATATAGGCAGACGTAAGTGGATAAAATGAATTTGTCATTTATTTTAAGGGTAACATATTTTACTACAAAAGAATGTAGTAATTATGTGTAAACACTTTAAAATACAGTAAAATTTCCTTTTAAGAGTGTTAACACAACGATAGATATCATTTACTTATATTTTATATTATATACCAAACATTGTTATTTTTAGTCAATGAGGGTTGTTATTTTATTTATTTGCCTACATAATATTAGTTATACTTTTTAGTATATTCTGCTATACCCAGCATTGAACCACTATGGTAAAAACAACAACGAAAGGACTGTTAAAATTTGAAACAATCTCGTTTTTTTAACATGGCAACGATCATATTCACATTAATAAGTGCTTTTATCGTTTATACCACACTGTTTACAAATTTATATAATAATACCTTATTCAGTTTTTGGTATTGGCCAGGTGCAATCATTTTATTTATTACACTAGCATTAACTATTATCAGTATCTATTTTGGTAAACATACGGTCTTATATATTTTATTATTTATCTTAAATATTATAATGCTAGTCATATTTACAGCACCTATCATCTTAGCCTAAAACCATTATGACGCGTTTGAAACACAAAATCAGTTTCAAGCGCGTTATTATTTAAATATTATTGCAAATGCCATTGATACGGATCTGGTAATAGCGACCAGTCTTGGTTTATTTCGCTGCTATTAATGAGACACTGATCTAACTCTGCAGTTATTCTTTCTTGGTCTAAGTCTGTACCAATAATAACAAATTGTGTTTGTCTATCACCATACTCAGGGTCCCATTCATTTAAAACATCTGGTCGTTTTGCTAAAATTTGGCGTTGTTGCGTTTCAGACATACTAGCCACCCAATAAGTAACAGGTTCTATTTGTTGTGAAGACCCTGCTTGAGACAATAAACATGCTACCTGATTATACTGTGCCAACCATACAATCCCTTTTGCCCTAACGATATTTTGAGGCAGTTGCATCAACCATTGTTCTAATCGTTGGGCATGAAATGGCAAGCGTCTGCGATAAACAAAGGAGCCAATACCATATTCTTCAGTCTCAGGAGTATGCGCCTTATGACCACCCTCTGTTAATTCTTTAATCCAACCAGCTGAATTTCTAGCGATATCAAAATCAAATAATTTAGTATCCAGAACTTCATCTAAATTGACTTGGCCTTGTGTTGTTTTAATTATGTGTGCTTGTGGTTGCAATTGCCTTAAAATAAGTTCAAGCCTTTGTAAATCATGCTCAGCGACTAAGTCAGTTTTATTGATAATAAGCACATCACAAAATTCAACTTGATCTATTAATAAATCAGCAATCGTACGTTCATCTCCATCTCCTACTTCCTGGTCTCTATCGGCCAATAAATCTTCTGATCGAATATCATTAATAAAGCGATTTGCATCCACCATGGTCACCATAGTATCTAGTCTACATAAAGATGTTAAATCAATTCCTAAAGCTTCATCCATATAAGAAAATGTCTGAGCTACTGGCACAGGCTCAGAAATACCTGTTGACTCAATGACAATTTGATCAATGCCACCTTTAAGTACAAGTCGCTCTACTTCTTTCAACAAATCATCACGTAATGTACAACATATACATCCATTAGATAATTCAACTAACTTTTCATCCGTACGAGACAAGCCACCCCCTTGAGCAACTAATTCTCTATCAATATTGATCTCACTCATATCATTCACGATGACAGCAATGCGACGCCCCTCACGATTTTGAAGAATATAGTTCAGTAATGTTGTCTTTCCTGAACCTAAATAACCACTTAATACTGTAACTGGAATTTTTGCCATAACAACCTTCCTTTACAAATCGTAATAATTACGTTTTAAATTTTAGTAAAAGCAGGTATTTTTAGCAACCTTTTTTTGATTATTTTAAATAATGGTTACAGTAAAATACAATGCGGTTGTATATGCCGGTCATGATTAGCAATCGCTTCAATACAATGTTTATCTTTGGCCGAATCTTTAACCCATTTCAAGGATTTTATTGCTGCTTCTTTATCTACAAGTACACCAGGTAAAATCTCTTCCTTCCAAGATCTTTCTGCATAGCCCACATCTGACGCAAGTAAGACGTAATCCTGATAATCATTGGTAATCTTAGTTGCGCATAAGCCTTTACTATGCCCTGGTACCCAAATCATTTGTACAGAATTGTCTCCAAATACATCATAGGATTTGCCTTGAGGCCCTATTCCAGTATCTTCAAATTTAAATGGCTGTAAATGAACACCTTTCCATTCATGTTGTAAATAATGCATTTTATCCGTTTGAATCGCATCATATTCAGGTTCACTTAACATAATCCTTTTGGCATGTTTAACTAGTCTGAGTCCATCGGCATGATCACAGTGCATATGGCTCATTAATATATAATCGATATCACTCGGCTTATATCCCAGTTGTGCTAACTGTTCATGAATCGCCTGACCCGCTGGCAAGACCGCTTTATTCACAGGATATTGAAACGATAAATTACGAATTTGCTTTGTCCTATTATCAGTATGCCAACCGGTATCTATTAAAATAAGACCTTTAGAATGCTCAATTAAATATGCGGAAACGGGTAAAGCAACCTGATGTTTCTTACTTCTAAGTAATCCTGTCCATGCTAAAGGATTACGACTCACATTAGAAAAAGGTAACGCTTCATCAACTATCACTGTTCCCGTATGCAAAATATGAATTTTTATTTGTTCCATTACATAACCCTCCATCACTAACTATTCATCGTACGTTTGATTTGTTCGAGATAACCTAATATTTCAGCTACTTGTTGATCATTAATATGAAATTTATCCATTAATCCTTGGTATAATTTCATTTGTCGTGTTTCATAAAAATGTATGCCTTTTTCAGTTAAATATACTAACTTTTCACGCTTATCGTGCCCTGCTTGTTTAATCACAAAACCCATTTGTTGTAATTTACTAATTCGCTTAGAAATGGCCGTCTTAAATACACCCTGCGCTTCAGCAATTTCATTAATTGTCAGAGAACCATGTTCATTGAGTAATTTAAACACACCCATTTGTTCCCTAGAAATATTTATATCTTGTTCATCCAGTACTTCATTGATGGCTTTACTTAATTCAATGAACAATAAATGTGCTTGATTCAGATTTTGAAATGTACTTTGATTCATATCGTCACCTCACAACACATAGTACACCCAGATGTACTATTATGCAAATTAATGGCACTTTTAATCTTGAGATTCATGGATTAAAAGTGCATTAAGCGAAAGTTCCTAAGATTGTTCAAGAAACCATTTCAATTTATCCGCAGTTTCTTTACCCTGATTAACAGCAGCTAAAGCGACCGCTTCACGCATCTCAGCATTTACCGTGTTATAGTTATAATGTTCTAAAATACTTACTACACTAGCATCAGGTTTAACTAAGAAAACAGCTTTACCTTCTCGTTTCATTCGTGTAATAATATCGTTCAAACGATATGGCGTTGCTACAGGCAAATTGGTCGTTAAAATAACCACTTTATTCACACCATCTATGACATCAGGATTTTCCATAGAATATGAGCCACCATCATAATATAAATGATCATTGATAGGAATAGGTTGCCACACCCCCTGCAATGCTGAACTAGCTGCTAAAGCATCTACTAAATCAACATTTGAATATTTATTAAATACCTTTCTCTCAGATGTTTCTAATTCAGTAGCCACAACTTGTAATTGCTCATTCCATTCTAATGGCACACTCCCTAATCGTTCTCTAATCATATTACGTCGTTCTTCTAAAGAAATGAAGGGGTGTGTATTCTTTGAAATTTCACCCATGCCAGCGACCCACGACTTATCGGACAAACTCGTTTTAGCCAATTCATCAAACGTTTTAAATAAATTAGTCATTTCAGCATCAGAAATAGGAGTTATTTCATTAACTTTCTTAACAATTTGTTCCTGCCATATTGTCTCCCAGTCCAATGGAGAAGATAAAGTCGCACTTACCTGTGAACCTGCAGAAGTACCTACAATATAATCCACTTGTCTTAAATTTAATCCAGCATCTGCCACACCTTTAAGAAAACCCAGGTGAAATGCGATACCGTAATGTCCACCACCACTTAACACCAAACTACTTTTGTCAGTCATATCAAAATATACCTCATTTCATTTATCAGTCTTCATAGCTTATCACTATCAATTAAATAATAAAAACATTCTACCTACTATAGCTAAGCTGAAAAAATAAAAATTTATATCTAAAACGCTATATTTTTTCAAAAAAAGGGCTTTTTATATATTAGAAGATACTATATAATTTTTAATGTGTGTATCAAAATATTAATTCAATATAACTATGGTATATATCAACTAAATAACGAAGGAGTATCTATTTTATGAAAGATAATTTTAATGAAGATCAAAAAAGACAACAATGGGAGCAATTTCAAGAATTTCAAAAGCAACAAGAAATGCAGAAAAATCCTAAAAAAAGAAAAGGTTGGTTATGGGGCTGTGGTGGATGTCTCGTCTTATTAATAATTATTATTATAGGTATGTCTGCTTGTACAGCAACATTTACTGGTTCTTCTGGTTCAAAAAATAACAATAGTAACAAAACATATAAAGTTGGTGAAACAGCCAAAAATGGTGATTTAGAAGTAACAATTAATAGTGTTGAAAATACTAAACAAGTAGGTCCATCGGTTGCACCAACAAATGCAAAAGGCACATTTGTCGTAGTGAACGTAAAAGTTAAAAATAAAGGTAAAGACGCATTAACTATTGATAGCAATATGTTTAAATTGCAATCTGGAGATAAATCTTTAGAAGCTGATGCTTCTGGATCCACTAGTGCTAATCAAGCTGAAAATGGTGAAATCAATCATTCTTTCTTTTTAGAGCGAGTTAATCCTGATAGTACTGCTGAAGGTAAAATCGTATTTGATGTATCTGACAATATAGCGAACGCTAAAGATAAAAAAATCGAAATTTCTTCTAATTTATTAAGTGTTAAAAAAGTGACATTTGATTTATCTAATAAGTAATTCTATTTACAAAATCACTTAGCAATAAGCCATAATAGGGAGCGGGACAGAATCCATAGTGAATTCTGTCCCGCTCCGGCAAAGTTGACTAGAATTGAACACCGCTTGGTATCAGCGCATTTTCAATCCAGTCAACTACTGCCAATATTTAGTTCATAGCCTAAAACATAATGATGTCCCAGCCTCTAAATCCATTCATTTTATACACCTGAAAAAGATATTTTTGTGATTCCTTTTTGTTAATAATTTCATTATTTTTTTCTCAATTTACTAATTAAAGTACCTATAGCTACTAGTATAAAGAAGGTAATTATCCAACTTATAGCAGTTATCATAGTTATTGCCTCCTTGATTAAAATAATCATTTCACAAATTGTATCAATTATTAATAAAAATATCCTTTTCTAACCCTTTTTATTTAAATTAAGACACTTAAAAGGGGCTAGGACATTAAGTTCTTAAACAATGTACAGCTCGTTATCATTTTTGGATGATATG
>NZ_KV809466.1:0-33304 GCF_001812565.1 Staphylococcus sp. HMSC059F04
GTTGACATATTGTCATTCAGTTTTCAATGTTCAAATTTTTTACTTACATTTTATTATTGTATCGAAATAAACAATCTGTGTCAATATTTTTTGGCTCAATTGACTTTGTTTAAATCAACAATCAATATGTTATATTGTTTTGTTCTAAAGTTCAATAGTCAAAATTACACTTTCTTAACATCGTATTAAAATTGTTAAGAAGCAACATTGCTATCTGTCGTATTTTGACGACTTTTTAATAATATCAATTAAAGACATCTACGTCAATTATTAATATCAGTAATTTTTGTTTACTTTTTCTTAAGAAGAGTATTAATCTAACCAAAATGTATAATAGCTATTTTTTTACAACTTGCTAAATTTGATATTATCCTCTTTTTAGAGCTTACTGTTAGTTGAAAGTATTAAATACTCGCACAAATTGAGTCATGTATAAATTTTATTCGTTTATTACGTGACGCTGGTTAAATAATACGAAAATTCTTTGGTTAATCAAGCTTTTAAATGTAAAGTCACATATAAATACGCCTTATTTGGGCGAGACACTTGAGGGAAAAGACAGGGTCCCCAACAATAAAAATGTGAAGCGTATTTCAGCAAGCAAAGTAAGTCGAATTCCCAAGCAAAGAAAAACTGACTAAAATAGTTTTTCTAACAAAGCAAGCTTGGCTTGCTGAATCCGTCACCTATGCAAGCGAACCAATAATACAAGTATTATTAACAAAGAAGCCAGTAAATGAAGTTACAAAACCCTCATTTACTGGCTAAATTTCTAGGATATTAGTCCCAGCTGTTCTATCTTTGTTAAAAGTCATTTTAATTATATATAACAACTACTTATGTGATAAACACTGCTCAGTTATCAGTTTGACCATTGAAAGTATTCATCAAGCTATTTTGTCCGCCATATATAAATCTTATTGATTGGTTTCACTTTCTTTACATTCTTTACAAATGCCATAGATTTCCATTCTATGATGCGTAACATCAAAATCTGTCACATGCTGCGCTAACTGTTCTACCTCATCTAGTTGTGGATAATGAAAGTCAACGATTTTTCCACATTTTTCACAAATAACATGGTAATGGTTGTGTGTATTAAAATCAAAACGACTAGAAGCATCACCATATGTTAGCTCTTTAACTAGACCTATATTTTTAAACACTCTTAAATTATTATATATCGTTGCAACACTGATATTAGGAAAATCTGGTGAAAGTGCTTGGTAAATTTCATCGGCAGTTGGATGTGTATGTGAAGAAATTAGATAACGAATGATAGCTTGTCTTTGAGGTGTAATTCGCACACCTGCTTTTCTCAGCTCTGTAATTGATTCTTCCAATTCATGATCAATTGATTCTATATCTGCACTCATAATTTCACCATCTTTCTATTTAATAATTATTATTACTTAATATTAATATAACTTTATATAGTTAAAAAAGTCAATTGTTTATCTCTTCTTCTAAGGTTAATACCCATTCTTAGCATTAACAGTATTCTCAATTAGTTTTCCATTATTGAGAAAATGATCTAAATTTCGTTCAAATATCTTTGTTGCATCTATTTTATTATTGTAATCATTGCCAGTAATGTGTGCAGTGATAGTTACATTATCTAAATCATATAATGGATGGTCAGCTGATAACGGCTCATGTTCGAAAACGTCTAAATATGCGTGTCTTATCAAATTATTCTCCATTACCTCTAACAAATCATTTTCTTTTATTATGGTTCCTCTGCCAACATTAATAAATAATGCATTATCTTTCATATACTCAAAATGTTTCTGCTTCAATAAATGATATGTTTCTTCAGTTTCGGGAAGCGTATTTATAATAATGTCAGCTTTGTTTATTACATTATATAATTCTGTGATTACGTAAATATCATCAAAGTAATCAACTAAACTATTTGATCGATTGATACCTATTATTTCAGGATTAAACGGTCTTAATAATTGTGCTGCTGCTTGCGCAATAGCACCTGTCCCTAGAAATAATATGGTTGAGCCACTAACTCTTTTACCAGTGATTGTAGAATCATATATATGATGGCGTTGATTATAATAAGATTTACGCATATTTTTATAATCATCCAAGATAAATGTAACAATATACTCGGCTAATTGTTTAGCTTGAACACCTCTTGTATTTGTCAGTTGAATGCCTCGTTGAAGTATATAGTTCAATGGAAGAGAATTAACCCCTGTTGCATACCAAGCAATCCATTTTAAATTGGGACAGCTTTCTAAAAAGGACTGATCTACTTGTCCATCATAGCCAATTAAGATGTCAATATTCTGTCGTTCCTCTTCTGGTATATCGGCTGCTTGTGCATAAAATTGAAATTCAATTTGTTGGTATTTATTAACTAAATGTTGCTCTAGTTTACCCAAGCGCTTCAATCCTACTACTTTCAACTTAATCACCCCAAAATATTTTTTAATTCAGCCATTTGATTTTTGACTTTAACCTTTTCAATAACATCTAATATGATACCTTGCTCATCAATAATAAACGTTGTTCTTACAATCCCCATACTTTCCTTTCCAAAAGATTTTTTTAACTGATAAACACCTACTTCTTTCGCAAGTTCATAGTCTTTATCTACGAGTAAATCAAAATTCAAATGATGTTTATTTATGAAATTACGGTGTTTTTGCTCACTATCTCCACTAATTCCAAATACTTGTATATCTAAATCATTAAAAAAAGCTAAATTGTCACGAAAATCACAAGCTTCTGTTGTACACGTTGGCGTATTATCTCTTGGGTAAAAATAAAGTACTGCCTTTTGACCTTTTAAATCTTTATTTGAAATGCTTACTCCATTCTGGTTTTTCAATGAAAAATGTGGGAAACGTTGTCCTTTTTCTAACATTTAATCACCTATTCTTTTTTTAGTTATTATTTATGATACGATATTAGTTGAAAATATTAAATTAAAAGAGGTTGATAGAACATGAAATTCACAGAAAGTGAACGACTTCAGAAGTTATCAAATGAATATATTTTAGGTGGCGTAAACTCACCTTCTCGTTCCTACAAAGCAGTAGGAGGTGGCGCACCAGTTGTAATGAAAGAAGGTCATGGCGCATATTTGTATGATGTAGATGGCAATAAATTCATTGATTATCTTCAAGCCTATGGACCAATTATCACTGGACATGCACATCCACATATTACTGAAGCTATACAGGATCAAGCTGCAAAAGGCGTGCTTTATGGTACACCTACAGAATTAGAGATTGAATTTAGTAAAAAATTACGTGAAGCTATTCCATCTCTTGAAAAAATACGTTTCGTTAATTCTGGCACTGAAGCTGTGATGACGACAATTCGTGTCGCTCGTGCTTACACTAAACGAGATAAAATAATTAAGTTTGCCGGTTCTTATCACGGTCATTCTGATCTCGTTTTAGTTGCTGCAGGAAGTGGCCCTTCTCAACTAGGTTCTCCTGATTCTGCTGGAGTGCCAGAGAGTGTTGCAAAAGAAGTTATAACCGTGCCCTTTAATGGCATTGATTCATATAAAGAAGCAATGTCGCATTGGGGTGATCAAATCGCTGCTGTATTAGTCGAACCAATTGTGGGTAATTTTGGTATGGTTGAACCGCAACCTGGCTTTTTAGAAGAAGTGAATAAAATCACACATGATTATGGAGCTTTAGTTATCTATGATGAGGTTATTACAGCATTTCGCTTCCATTATGGAGCCGCACAAGATTTACTTAACGTATATCCCGATTTAACTGCATTTGGTAAAATCATTGGTGGTGGGTTACCGATTGGAGGATACGGTGGTCGACAAGACATTATGGAACACGTCGCACCATTAGGACCGGCTTACCAAGCAGGTACAATGGCAGGGAATCCTTTATCAATGCGTGCAGGCATTGCTCTTTTGGAAGTTCTAGAACAAGATGGTGTTTATGATAGACTTGATCGTCTAGGTAAACGCTTAGAAGATGGCTTATTAAAACTCATCGATAAGCACGGTATCACAGCTACTATTAATCGTGTTTATGGTTCACTAACACTATATTTTACGAACGAAAAAATAACGCATTATGAGCAAGTTGAAAGATCAGATGGTGAAGCATTTGGTAAATTCTTCAAATTAATGCTTAATCAAGGTATTAATTTAGCTCCATCTAAATTTGAAGCATGGTTCCTAACTACTGAACATACTGAAGAAGATATTGACAAGACATTAGAAGCAGCTGATTATGCCTTTAGTCAAATGAAATAAACTTGAAAATTAATCCTCGTCAGTGTATAACATATATAACTCATATTTAATATATAAAAATAAAGGAGTATGACCTTTGAAGCTAGGAGCCCGTATCTTAAAGACAGGTATTGCCATAATACTTGCCCTATTCATCACTTCTTTTTTACCTAATGACGTTGGATTTAAATCTGTCGCTGGTATCAGTGCAGTTGTTGCAATGCAACCCAATATCCATCGTTCTGTTAAGACAATTTCTGAGCAAGCTATGGGAAACTTTATTGGTGCATTGCTGGCAGTCATAGTGGTAGTAGTTTTTGGTAAAAATATTGTTATTATGGGCATTACCGTTATCTTATTAATCGCTATTTTATATAAAATCAACTTGGCACACGTTGCTACACTTGCAAGTGTGACTGCCTTAATTATCATGGGACAACATACTGGTTCATTTTATGTGGCAGCTACTTTTAGATTTATATTAGTAATGATAGGTGTGTTAAGTGCATCAATAGTAAATCTTATTTTCTTACCACCAAAATTCGAAACTAAAATTTATCATTATTCCGTAAAATTAACATCTGACATTTTTGTATGGTTTAGATTGGTACTAAATGACACTTCAGATTATCATCAAATTAAACAAGATAATGATCAAATAAAAACACGCTTAAATAGACTTGAACAAATATATGATTATTATAATGAAGAACGACCACTTACAAAAAAACATGTATTTCAACAGAATAGAAAGAAAATCCTTTTCAAGGAAGTGGTTAGTACCACACGACAAGCGTATGAAGTGTTAAACCGAATGACACGGTATCAAAATGATTTGCATAATTTAAATTATAATTTAATCTTTCAAATTAAACTTGAAATTGATGCATTAATTGAATATCACGAACAAATTTTGCGTAGTTTATCGAAAAAGGCACGCTATAATATTGAGCATGTTGAAAATAATATTATTAATCCTCAAAAGAAAGATTTAATGCTCGCATTTCAACAGGAATTAATTCAAAACCCCTATCAAACAAAATATTCTTATTCTAATTTAATGCAGATTATCGCTGCGATTGAAGAGTATCGATATCATTTAGAACATCTAGATCGTCTCAGATTAAGCTATTTTACGTATCATCGTACTGATGCGGATATTGACATAGTTGATGAAGACTTTGATGTATAAATGAAGATACGTTTTAACTATTTAAATATTTTCTATTCAAAGAAAATGGCAATTTCTATTACAAATGTAGAAATTGCCATTTTTATTATCAACACATTATTCTTTAATTTTTACAGATCTTGAATGCTATATAAATGTTCATATGCACCTTGTCTTGCTATTAATTCTTGATGCGTACCAGTTTCTATAATTTCACCATTTTGTAATACAATGATTTTATCGGCATGTGTAATCGTTGATAAACGATGTGCCACGATCAATGTTGTACGATCTTTACTTAAAACATCAAGTGCGTCTTGTATAATAGCCTCGCTTTCAAGATCCAGTGCGCTCGTTGCTTCATCTAAGATTAATATTGGTGGATTATTTAAAAATATGCGTGCAATTGATAAGCGTTGCTTTTGCCCGCCGGATAGTTTAACACCGCGCTCACCAACCTCAGTGTCATATCCTTGTGGTAATTTAGAAATGAAATCATGTGCATTAGCCATTTTTGCAGCTTCAATAATTTCTGCTTCAGTAGCATCTGGACGCCCTAATAATATATTTTCACGTACTGAATCGGAAAATAGTATATTATCTTGCTGTACTAAACCAATTTGATTTCTTAAACTTCCCGTCAAAAAGTCCTTAACATTATGCCCATCTATAGTGATTTCGCCACCAGTGACATCATAAAATCTGGGAATTAAATTAATTAATGTAGATTTACCACCACCACTCATACCAACAAAAGCAACTGTTTCTCCGCGGTTAATGGACAAATTAATATCTTTTAATACCAAAGATTCATTGTCATTATATTTAAAACTTACATGTCTTAAATCAATATGCCCCTGTTTAATTTCAATTGGCTGAGCACCTCGGCCATTTTTAATATCATAATCTTCATCTATAAGTTGAAACACTCGGTCCATTGAAGCAAAACTTTGAGTTAGCGTGGTAAATGATGATACCAAACGACGTAAAGGTCCAAATAATTGTTCTAAGTAACCAACAAACGCTGCTAGTGTTCCTACTGTAATTGAACCATTAATAACTAGATAGGAACCTACACCAATCACTATGATAGGTCCCAAATCTGTGACGGTATTAATCGCTGCAAAAGAATAAGCATTCCATGACGTGTGTTTGAACGCTTTTTGTAAAAAATGAGTATTCTTTTTGTCAAAATTTTTCGCCTCATTATCTTCAATTGCAAAACTTTTTATCACTGACATGCCTTGTACACGTTCATGTAGAAAGCCTTGTACTTCTGCAAGCGCTTGTGATCGTACACGTGTTAAAGAACGCAATTTACCGAAGAAAAAGTAAACTGTCAAAATATAGAACGGAAATATCAAAATGGCTGCTAATGTTAATTTAACATCTAAAAAGAACATAATTGATAACGCAATAATAATCGTAATACAATCTAACCAAATATTCATTAGTCCTGTTAAAATAAAATCCTTGGTTTGTTCTACATCATTAATAACCCTTGAAATAACTTGACCCACTTGATTATTTGCATAAAATCGTGCGCTTAATGCCTGTAAATGATTGTATAATTGTTTTCTAATGTCATATAGAATCTTATTACTGGTCCACTGTGCTAAATATTGTCTTAAATATTCAATAGGTGGTCGCATAATAAGAAAAATAAAGAGTGCTATACCAATGGCAACACTTAGATGCATAACCTTTTGATGTGCTGTTAATGAATGATTATTAATCACACCATCAATCGCATATTTGATTAACAGCGGTATTAACATTGGTATACCAAATTTTATTATTCCAATGACAATCGTTGCAAATATACGATATTTATATGGCTTAACAAAATTTAAATATCGTCTAATCATAAGAATAACCCCCAACTTCCTTAAGTACCTAACTTGACTTTACCCTAACGCTAAAATTAGCATGAAATACAACAGAGGTTGATATGGCATCGCAAGATAAAAAATCAAGCTTTGCATTCAACCTCTGGCATGCAATATAATACACTTCATTGTGCTGTTTAAAACTTAAATGTCAATTTATTATTGAAGGCTTGAAAGTATTAAGCTTTTGTCATTGAATACTATAACCAATTTATTTTGGAATTACACATAATTTGCTTAATAATCTCGTACCTTTTTATAGCGTTGTTTCCAAACTTTTATAAAATCAGGTGCAAATGGCCCTTTCTTTTGCTCTATCCATTGCTGTAATATATCAACATTTCGGCGCAAAATCATATCGATATCATGTGGATAATTCATTTGATTCATATGTTGTTCATATTCATCTTCATCTAATAAATGATATTTCCCATTAGGATAAACTTTAATATCTAAATCATAATCGATATATTTAAGTGCTTCTTCATCACAAACAAAAGGTGATGATAAATTACAATAATAATAGATTCCATCCTCTCTAAACATACAAATAACATTGAACCAATATTCTGAATGGAAGTAAACAATAGCTGGTTCTCTCGTTATCCAAGTTCGACCATCACTTTCAGTAACGAGCGTGTGATCATTACCTCCAATAATGACATGGTCGGTTCCCTTGAGGATTGTCGTTTCTGACCAAACGCGATGAATATTGCCATCGTGTTTATAGCTTTGTATTTTTATTGTTTCTCCTTCTTTAGGTATGGATTCTTTAACCATACTCCACACCACCTTTTCATATTTTGCACTTTTGATTATATCATATTTTAAAAATTTAACTTAAGCTTTAACTGTCTTTTTTCAGCTATTCGTACTATTAAGTTTCTCCAATTATAAAGTCATAAATCTTTGACATTGATACTGGAAATGTATAATCATCACGGTTAGATAAATCTAACCACGTCATATATTTTGGAAGCTGAACCGCCGTTAAATTAACATCATGAACTACACTATAAACCTGTATATTCCATGTTAAATGTGTAAACTGATGTTTTAGTTGATAAATAGGCTCACCTGTAGCGGTGATAGACATACCAAGACGATTTGTTAGTTCTTGTTCCGCGTTATCAGCGTCAACCATTGGAAATTGCCACATACCGTTAAGTAGCTTCTCTTGACGTTTTTCTATAAGATAGTCTCCATGCTGATTACGAATTAAAAATACTTTTAGATTTATTATTTTCTTTTTTTTATTTTTGCTTTTTACTGGTAGATCTTGAATCGTACCTTGCTCAAAAGCTTCACAATGTGATTGTATAGGACAAAATAAGCATAATGGATTTTTAGGCGTACAAATAAGTGCACCCAGTTCCATCATTGCCTGATTAAATGTACCAGCATGCTCTTGTACATATGGTTCTAATTGGTTTTCATATGCTTTTCTAGTAGATTGTAGTTTAATATCACTATAATCATTATTAATTCTTGACCACACTCTAAAAACATTACCATCAACCGTAGGCAATGGATGATTAAAAGCGATACTCATCACTGCAGCTTTAGTATAAGGACCTACACCCTTCAACTTTTCAAAATGTTCAGGTTGTGATGGCACAATCCCTCGATACACTTGATGGACTTCTTTAATTGCAGAATGGAAATTTCGTGCTCGACTATAATAACCTAGCCCCTCCCAATATTTTAAAACCTCATCTTCATGCGCATCACTTAATTCTTTAATTGTTGGAAAGCGTTGTATAAAGCGATGATAATAATCTATAACCGTTTTCACTTGTGTTTGCTGTAACATAACTTCGCTCAACCAAATATAATATGGATCTGCAGTTTCTCTCCAAGGCAGTTCGCGTTGATTTTTATTAAACCAATCCTCTAAATGACGCTTAAATGTTCTTTCTCTATACAATGACATATACTCCTCTTGCATATTTTTTATTGCTCTACTCATTTAAATTAACTATAATGTAACTTCATTTCGTTATTCCAATTTTTAGATTATAATAAAATATAAATACCAAAGAAAAGAGTGAATGATATGGATACTGCCACACATATAGCTATCGGTGTAGGTTTGACTGCATTAGCTACACAAGATCCAGCAATGGCAGACACGTTTGCCGCTACTGCCACTACGATTATAGCCGGATCTTTAATACCAGATAGTGACACGGTGTTAAAGCTTAAAAGTAATTCCGCCTACATAACACATCATAGAGGCATCACACATTCTATCCCTTTTACAATTTTATGGCCAATCCTTATAACATTTATCATATTTGTTATCTTCAAACAAACAAATCCACTGCATGTATGGATGTGGGCACAATTAGCTGTCTTTTTACATGTCTTTGTAGATATATTTAACTCTTACGGTACACAAGCGTTACGCCCTATTACCAACAAATGGATACAATTAGGTGTTATTAACACATTCGACCCGATTATTTTCATCATTTTAGTTATAGGCATTATATTATGGATTATTGGAATACATCCTTATGCTATTTTTATTCCAATATTGTTCTTGTTAATTGGCTATTATATGATTCGTTTTAAAATGCAGTCAATCATCACTGAACAGGCTCTTAATCAAATTAGATCTAAACAGCACCCAGTAAAAATATTTGTTATTCCTACTTTAAAGTTTTTTGAATGGCGAGTAGCTATTCAAACAGAAACACATGATTATGTTGGGAGAGCTTATGGCAGAAATGTCGTATTTAGCGATAAAGTAGAGCGCCAACAATTCAAACCTGGAACTTTATTATGGCAAATAAAAGGCAATCCTGAAATACGTACATTTTTAAATTTTTCTTCGATTTATCGTTGGCAGATACGTCGCTTGGATGATGACACGACTGAGATACGACTCATTGATTTAAGATATTTAAATAATGACCACTACTCATTTGCTGCTATAGCGCATGTCAATAATCAACAGAAAATTGATTATTCTTATATCGGTTGGGTGTTTTCTGAAGAAAAATTACAGAAAAAACTATATTCATAATTTAAAAATGAAAGCCAATTGAAGTGTTAACTTTGTCACTATTGACGACACATCAAATTGGCTTTTTTATTATTTATGCGTTGCTAGCAAATGGTTAGTCTTTATTATTTTCATTATTAATCTTCGTCATGGGATAATGTTGATATTTTGTTTGTGCCATGTGACGGTGATACCAATAACTTAAAGTAAATATTAATACCAAAAATAATATAAAATAGATATGATATGGTAAATTACTTAAACTGGTAATTCCAAAAATAACGGATGTACTTACTCCATCAACTAAATAATATAGTGGGTTGAGCATTAGAATATGACCAAATATCGATAAAGTCGTTTTAGGTATGTATAAAATAGGAACCATAAAACAACTTAACAGTACACCTATCCAGTAGATCTTCATTACCAACTTTTGATACATAATACTTAATAAACCTAATAATTCAGCGATTAATATGATATTTAGACACCCTATTAACAAATAAAATATTAGTGCCCAAACTGATAATTCAATGTTCAAAGGTAAAAAAATGATTAAAATTAAGAACAGTAAAAATCCGACTAAAGTTCCCGCTAATCCATTCAATATTGTTGTCACAATAGGTGATAAACTAAATGATTTAGTAACCCAATAATCATTTTTATAATCCTTGAATGCTTTATATGTAGTATAAGTAAATACTATAAAATATAAGGCTGATGCTAATCTATAATACCATCGTATTCGAACAAGTTCTTCAATTGCCATCATTTTCATCCAACCTGCACTTGCTAGTATCATTATAATACCTGTAAGTAGCAAGAGCGCAAATCCTTTCCAACTTTCCAATAAACGTTTTATTGAATATTGGCAAAGTCGAGGAATATTTTTAATATAAATTATCCAATTATCTATCATTTTTTCACCTACAATTCAATAAATATCCATTTATTTTCTTTCATATCTGCAATTAAATAGCCACCATACGTCTTTGTTATCCAAATGTCTTTTGAAATATTAAATTCTTTCTTTAACTCATCTTTTTTAACTATTGGGAAGACAAATCCTTTAAGTTTATCGGTATCATTAAATAGCATTTCAATGGGTTGTTCAGTTATATCTACTACAAATCGATTTTCTTTGTCAGGAACCAAAGTTTTCTTCACTGTTTTATGTGATTTGTTTAAATGGCTATTGAAATAATCAACAAAATTGCCATAATTTGATTTCATGTATTTTGACATGGTTGTAAATTTATGTTCCTCATATAATGCAGCAGGATTAAAATATTCTAATTTATTTTTAGCCACATAATAATTCTTGTTATCAACTTTTACCCGATAATTTTTCGAATTTTCTCCAATAATTGTTAATAAGCTATATTTAGGTGCTGTTAATTCATTATTACCATGCAAATGAATTTTCCCATTCAGTGCTAATCCATATGCCAGCTTTTCTTCATATGGATCCACATTTTGGTTTTGAATTTTTGACTGACTAAGATTATTTGATAGTTGAATATTGCCAGTATTAGTAAATATTAATGCAAACATAACTACCATTCCCAATACTAAGCTTATAAGTATTGTCCAAAACTTCACTATGTATACTGGTGCTTGTGCATGTTTATAACGTTCAACACGTTTAAAATTGTAGGTCATTTCTGGAATTTGTGCTCGACTTTTTTTCCAATCGATATCAAAGTTTTCTATAGCTACTTCATCCTCTAATGATAGTCGATCACGTTCATGTTCCCGAAATTTAGGAATAACTTGATTAATTGAGCCTTCCATTCGCAGTTGTCCATGTGATATCCATGCAACATAATTACTAACCTGAATCACTTTATCAATGTCATCATCAATAATAATCATTGTTAAGTTATTATCAACATAGTCATTTGATAATTCTACAGCTTTTGGTAAATATGTTTCCGGTATATTCTCAATAATATGATTTAGAATAATGATTTCTGCTGCTGAAGCTCTAGCAATACTAACGATAAGTTGTGCATATTCAGCATGGGTTAATGTAAATACAGGTTGCTGCTGCTTTGTATCAAGGTGCGCATACTTTATAATTTGTGATACTTTATGGTCGCTTACCTCATAGGGGAAAAGTTTTACAATTGTATTAACATAATTAAAAACTGTTGCTTGTATTAAATGCTTATCTTTGATATCTCCAAAATAAAGCGTACCTGAACATATTACTTTTCCTTTGTCTGGTTTAACATCTCCAGCTAATATTCTTCCTATAAGCGATTTAGAAGATCCTGGCTCACCTATAATTGCTAGTGATTCGCCTTGATATAAATGTAACGAAATTTTATTTAAATTAATATCATTGGCTTCATATTGATATGGGTTAAACCAACGCTTTGCTTTTTTATTTCTAAAATAATGTGTAATATTAAGCATCTTCAATACAATTGAACTACTCATTTAATTCATCCTTCTATAATTTTAATAAGGCTAACGGCAAACCTTCTTCCGATTCAGCACTATTGATTCGAAATCCCCATGCAAATACACCTTTTAGCCGTTCAACTTTAAAAAACATACCACTACCATCATTTAATGGGTAAATTTTACCAATTTCTATTTTAGTGGAATCAATAAGATAACTCTCTGCGATAATCACTTTTGTTTGATACACATCGTATTCATTCATGATGCCGTTCATTTCAGCTTTTCGCATTTTTTCTTTATATAGTTGTATTTCATGTCTTAATTCTTGTTCTGACATTTCACTCATTTGTTTATTCATCAGAAATACCGCTTTCTTCTAAAGTTACTTTGATTTTATCATAATTATAACCTTTTCTCATAAGGGCTTCTATGGTTTTCATGACAAGCTGTTGTCCGTTGTAATTTTTTTGTTTTTTATTATAAACTTTTTCTAAATCTCGTTGCAATAATGCAGCTTCCACACTTTCATCTTGTTGAAAATCTAATTCTTGCAATACTTGCTTAATCGTTTCAATTGTATAACCTTTTTGTATTAGTGCTTGAGACACTTTCTGTTTAACTTTTGCTATAGGACCTTTTTTACTTTTCATCAATTTGTGTCCTACTTTTAAAATATCTTCAAAGGGTTGTTCTACCTCATAGCGCTGCGTAAAACGTTCTATAAGCTCCTCTTCAATTCCAACTTGATATAGCTTTTGTTTAAACACTTCTGGCCCCTTATCAGTTGTCCGAATCATCGTATTTTTTAAACTTTCCGCATAATCTTCATGATTAATAAACTTTTCTTTGTAGCAATAATCAATGATTTGATCTATAGCAGTTTCATTGATATCACTTTTAACTAGCTGCTGTCTCACTTCTTTTTCAGTACGTTTTTTAAATGATAAATAGTGCAGTGCAATATGAATTCCAAAGCGATAATGATCGTATTTTTGTATGTCTTCCATTTGTTTAGCATCAATCATTTGATTTTTTTTAAGATTAAATTTAACAAGTGTATCCATATCAATGCCCATTTCAAATACACCATCTAAATATAAATTGAACCGCTCTTTATTCTTCCTCTGCACTTCAATTTTAGTAACTTTTGGCATTGTATCCCTCCAAATGACTAATTTAACTAATCGCATATTCTAACATCTATATTTTATTACACAGAACAAGTTTATGTAACTATAATCTCTTAAAATCTTTGCTTACTCATCATTAATGCTGAACCATGCTGGACATCATCCACAAACAAAAGCACAAAGACGATTTTTAATTTCAGATCGTCTTTGTGCTTCTTTTATAATTAATGCTATATGGGCACTTCAATTTTAACCTGTTACATTTTGTCCGAATCTGGCTTGTAACTTAATACTGATTTAGCTGTGTTAATGCTTCTTGATATTGATTGTTAGAAATAAAATCCTGTTGTTTCATTTTTTCAAGGTTTATTTTAACTCTGTTTTTAAAATTCGTAGACATATCATTAATATCATATACACTTGGTGCATTGACTTTACTTGCTAAAATAGCACTTTGTAATACTGTTATATGCGGCAAATTGTTATTGTTTACGTTTGTAGTTACTCCAAAGTAATGATTAGCTGCGCCTTCTATTGTATATTGGTCGCTACCAAAATAAATATTATTCAAATAAAAACTTAGTATTTGATTCTTACTATATTGTTTTTCAACTTTATGAGCAACAAACAATTCTTTAATTTTACGTGTAAACGAGCGTTCATTATCGTAATAATAGTTTTTGACTGTTTGCTGCGTAATTGTGCTTCCACCTTGCACATCCCGTTCTCCAATCGTCGAGAATAAAGCTCTTACTGTACCTTTAATGTCAAAACCATGATGTTTATAGAAACGCTCATCTTCCATAGAAATAAATGCACCTCGAACATATTCTGGCATATGTTGCGCAGAGACAAAATTACTTTTCTTTTCTATCGACTGTAAATCATCTACATTTGCTCTAGAGGATAAGAAAAACATTAGTCCTAAAAATAAAATAATGATGATGATTAAGAAGATAAACAATCGTAAAAAAAGTCGTTTACTTTTTTTCTTTTTAGGTGGTTTGCCCACAGGTTGATAATACGTATTAAAATGTGGTTCATTTTGACGTTGATTATAATCCCTGGGGGCATTGGCATATTTTTCACTTCTTTTCATGCACTAGCTCCCTTTCTAAACTCACTTGTTACTGTGAGTTTACCAGTAGTTGGCAATATAAGCTATACTATTAGTGAAAAATCAGTCCCAAGGTGGAGCGTTCTTATCATTAAAAACAAAAAAAGCATTTAAATTAAAAGCCAAGTGAATGACTTCTAAATTTAAATGCAAATGAACAGTCAAATGTTCTGAAGACTTATACTTATATTTAAAATGCTGATTATCTTCAACTTACAAGCTTAATCTTCTAATAGTTTAACAATTTCTCTATTAAAATCGTCTAAGTCATCTGGTGTACGACTTGTAACAATATTTTTGTCAACGACTACAGATTCATCAACAACATTTGCGCCTGCATTTGACAAATCTTTACGCACATTTAAAACAGCTGTTACAGTTCGACCTTTTAAATCGTCAGTATCAATTAAAATCTGTGGTCCATGACAAATTGCGAATGCTGGAACATCATTTTTAGTAAAGTATTTTGCGAATGTACCATAACGGCCTTCTGTGTTACCACGTAAATAATCTGGTGAGAATCCTCCAGGAATTAATAACGCATCATAATCTTCTGGATTGGCATCTGCAATGCTCACATCCACTGTGACTTTTTCCCCATGTTTACCTACAACTTCACTATTCGCTGTATCACTAATAATAACAGTTTCAAATCCTGCATTTTCAATAGCTTCTTTAGGACTTGTTAGCTCTATATCCTCAAATTCATTGGTAACTATAATTGCTACTTTCTTAGTCATAAAATAAATCACCTTTCTATCTAAATTATTATATTTAGTATATAGACAAGTTGATTCATAATTAAACATCGTCATTTTGATTTAAAAGAACTTGATAATTCAAATCATTCACCTTTGTGATGCACTTGCAGTATAAACTTAAATCTACACATCTAACTTTTAATGCCCGACTTGTTTAACCTTTTCTTCTAATTGATCTAAGAGCCCAATCCATTCATCGATATCTCTTATACTTACGTCGTTTGGATCTACGTGATCAATATCATCAATGAATTTAGACAAACGTTTTTTAATTTGGTCAATGGTTTTTTGTTCATTCATTTGTCATGAAATCTCCTTTAAATTGTTTTAATAATGATATTATTATCCTAACAGAATTTGACAAAAAGCGATATAATCTTAATAATGTTTACTGTACTTTCAAGCACATAGTAAAGAATTCACTTTAGGAGTAATAGTCATGATAACAACAAATAAACAACCTATTTCAATCCAAAATGATCCCTGGGAAACTTATAACGATATTGAATCATATGGCCACTTAGCGCTTAGTAATATTGAATTTACAACAACAAATCTATGCAATATGCGATGTAGCCATTGCGCTGTAGGTTATACATTACAAACGAAAGATCCCGAATCATTGCCGATGGATTTGATTTATCGCCGTTTAGATGAAATCCCTCATCTTCGCACTATGTCCATCACAGGCGGCGAACCTATGTTTTCTAAAAAATCAATTAAAAATGTAGTAAAGCCATTACTCAAATATGCATATAATCGTGGCATCTATACTCAAATGAATTCAAATTTAACTTTGCCACAAGACCGTTACTTAGAAGTTGCCGAATACATTGATGTCATGCACATTTCTCACAACTGGGGAACAATTCAGGAATTTACAGATGTCGGCTTTGGTGCAATGGTAAAACAACCACCTTTAAAAGCAAAGTTAAAACTTTATGAGCAGATGCTTGACAATGCTCGTACACTGTCTGAACAAGGTATGTTTGTTTCGGCAGAGACAATGTTAAATCAAAGTACATTGCCGTATTTAAATAAAATACATAATGAAATCGTGACGGAAATGAAATGTCAACGTCATGAAGTTCATCCAATGTATCCTTCCGACTTTGCTAGTCAACTAAATGTGTTATCTTTAGCAGAAATGAAACAAGCTATCAATTATTTATTAGATATCCGTCATGATGATGTATGGATGTTATTTGGTACTTTGCCAATTTATCCTTGTATCAATGACGAAGATGATCAACTACTTCTCGACCGATTACGAAATGCTAAAAACGTAACTATGCGAAATGATCCTGATGGTCGAAGTCGTTTAAATGTCAATGTTTTTACTGGCAATGTCATCGTGACAGACTTTGGTGATGAAAATGGTACAATATCTAATATTAAAAATGATAAGTTAGTAGATGTCTTTGATAAATGGTTAGACAGTGAATTAGCAAAATCTTTAAATTGTCATTGTGAAGCTTTTAACTGTTTAGGGCCTAATGTTTTAGTGAAAAATATGTATTATCCAAATACTGATTTTAGAAAAAATGAAATTGCTATGCACAGTCAAAATATTTATAGCTAAAATATACAAAAGCCTGGAATAACTTTTGTGGAAAAATTAGGGGGCGGGTCAGAATTCATGATGAATTCGTAGTCCCGCCCCGGCAAGGTTGACTAGGATTGAATAAAGATTGGTATAAGCGTATTTTCAATCCAGTCTGCTACTGCCAATACATATAGTTCATAGACCAAAACATACTTATGTCCCAAACTCTTCTCTGTATGCAATACTTTCTACGATTGACTCGCCTACTTAGGAAACAACTTTAGCCATCCCAACTTGCTTTGAATGCCTTTGGTGTTTCAATTTTAATTTGATATATTGATGACCCAAACTGTTATTTACTCTTCAATATTTTGTACGTCAGATAAAAAGTTAATCGTTCTTTTACTTTCCTCTCGTCGATCTTTGCGACGTTTTACGCGTTGTGGTGCTGTTTCATGAAACCATTTTTCAACACGTGTTTCAGGATAGACTTGCGGCACTTTAATCGGCTTCCCATTGTCATCTAAGGCAACAAACGTAAGAAAACTTAACGCTGCTAAATGACGTTCATTATGCAATACATCATCAATAATAATTTGCACACAAACCTCCATAGAACTGTGCCCAGCATAGGTTACCATTGCTTCGTATGAAGTAATATCACCCGTTTTAATTGGGCGTAAAAAGTCAACAGAATCTGTCGAAGCAGTGACTACTTGTGCATGACTGTGTTTCATTGCCGTTATAGCCGCTATTTCATCAATATTTGCCATCAATGATCCACCAAAAAGCGTATGTAAATGATTTGTGTCTTGCGGAAAGACTTGTTTTGAGTTAACGCTTTTTGATTCAGACATTGATTTTCTTTCTGGTTGTTCACTCATGCTAACAATCCCCTTTTGTATTTAATAAGTAGACTATGCCCAATTACCATTTTTAAAGACCAGCTCTTTACTACCGTCTTCTAAAATACCATAAATGGTTAAGTCAGAACTTCCGATCATAAAATCAACATGGACGTTAGAATCGTTTAAGCCATGCGCTATTTGTTCATCTGTAGACATTTCCGTACCACCCTTAAGATTAAATGCATACGCCGAACCAATCGCTAAATGACAAGAAGCATTCTCGTCAAATAATGTATTATAGAAAATCGTATTGCGATTAGAAATTGGAGAATCATCTGGAACTAATGCTACTTCCCCTAGTCGTTTTGATCCTTCATCGGTATTTATTAAGTCGCGGAGTACGTCCTCACCTTGTTCAGCTTTTATATCAACAATGACGCCTTCTTTAAATGTTAAAGTAAAATTATCAATAATCGTACCATTATAGCTCAACGGTAATTTATTAGTAACATAGCCATTCACTCTATTACGATCAGGTGCCGTAAACACCTCTTCCGTAGGTATATTGGCTATAAAAGCTTGTCCATTACCATTGACATAGCTGGTAGCATCTTCCCAAATATGTCCATTTGGAAGCCCGACTTCTAGGTCTGTACCTTTAGATATATAGTGTAACGCTTTGTATTGTTTACGCTGTAATTTATCTGCATGAACACTTAAATTTTTCACATGTTCCTGCCAATTTTTAATAGGATCATTGCCGTCTATGCGAACAATATCAAAGACTTCATCAATAAATTTGTTGTAGGCCTCTTCTATGCTTAAATCTGGATATACGCGATGCGCCCATGCTTTAGAAGGAAATGCTGCTACCACCCATGGAAATTGATTTTTTTGACTTGCTTCCATGTAACCTTTAAACGCTTTACTATATTCTATTTGGTTTGCTTTTAATTTGTCAGAGTCAATCCCATTTAACAAATCTGGGTCTCCCGAAAGTAAGGCTAGATTTGCTGCTCCGCGTTGTACATAATCCATTCTTTCGTCCACATCATAAGCTTTTAATTCTGTATTTTTAAAATAATCTACAGACTCATGCTCAAATTTAAGTCTGGTTAATGTTGGATCTGTGTATACAACTCGCACATCTGATGCACCTAATAAATATGCTTCTTCAACTATCAAATGTGTTAACTCTAACGCTTCAACTGATGAGCGAATAAAAACGGGTTGTTGTGGTTGAATATTCATACCAACTTTTACTATTAATTGGGCATATTGTCGTAATTTTTGTTGATAATTACTCACGTTGTATTCCTCCTAGTTATGACGTAAATTACCTAATTCATCTGCAATAGCTGTAACTTCGCTCGGTGAAAATGTGTCTTTCGACATTACAAAGCGATGCATATCTGCTATATCATCTTGATTTGCATTTTTAAATTTTTCAGGATTAATTAATGCAGGGTTCACTATATTGAGTTTATTTCTTATTTCTTCAATCATAACCTCATTTGGCTTCGACACTTCACTCACCTCTTTATGATTAATATTCTTTTAAAATATCACATTTTCAAAAACTTTTATAGGAATTAGCCAATTTATACTTTTTTATTGTTTCAATTATCGATAAAATGGGCATATAGAGAATATGCTTGGAGGAATTCAAATGATAGAGGTAGCATTTGTATGTCTCGGAAATATTTGTCGGTCACCTATGGCTGAAGCAATCATGAGACAACGGTTAAAAGATAGAGACATATCTGGTATCACAGTTCATTCTAGAGGTACTGGAAAATGGAATCTTGGTGAGCCCCCACATGAAGGGACACAAAAGATTTTGACACAACATCATATTCCATTTGATAGTATGATTAGTGAATTATTTGAACCTCATGATGACTTTGATTATATTATTGCGATGGATCAGAGTAATGTTGATAATATTAAACAAATCAACCCAAATATCAAAGGACAATTGTTCAAACTATTAGATTTTAGTAACATGAAAGAGACAGATGTACCTGATCCATATTATACAAATAATTTCGAAGGCGTGTATGACATGGTACAATCATCTTGTGATAATTTAATTAACTACATCATTAAAGATGCAAACTTGAAAGAGAGGTAATTCCTAATGGAAAACAAATTTATTCCTGGTATTTTAATTGGCGCTATCGTTGGTGGTGCTGCAACACTAGCTGACAAATCAACACGTCAATCATTAGCTCAATCAATCAAAGATTTAAAAGAAGGTAATCGTTCACGCAAACCTTCTAAGTTTAATACTATTAAAGATGAAATATTATATTGGAAAGACACAATTGATGAGATTCGTCGTAATAATCCTGAATTAGAAAAATCAATTATGGATGCTAAAGATACCCTTGTAGATCGCAAAAATAAACGTCTTGGTAAGTAATAATTGGCTTTCTATGTGACTGATGTGTTTTAACTTGATGATAGAATTTACATGGTCACATTAGACAACTACAATGAAATTTGTGCCATATATCTTACACTAATTGAAGACTTAAAGGGGCGGGAAATCAAAGTCGAGATGACTTTTGTCCCGCTCTCTTATTTATAATTATAATTAACGTCTTTACAAAAAGGAGTTTGTCATGGCAAAAAAAGAGAAATCGAGTTCAAACTATCTTAATTCGATTAAAGAGATGCAAGATAAGCATGAACATAAAAGCGATAAAATTAATGTTGATCGTACATACGTAGAACCACAAGAATTCCAATCGAAAGACCCTAAAAAAAGCAATCAAGTATTATTTATTTCAAGACTTAATAAACCTGCAAAATATACTAAAAAACCAAATTTTATTTCTTATCTTATCTATCGTATAGGTAAAGATGATGCTTCTGGCTTAGCAGCACAGATGACATATCATTTTGTATTGGCACTATTCCCAATGCTTATCTTTTTATTAACTTTACTACCATTATTTCAAATTGACCCTCAACAGGTTAAAGATATGGTTAGTCAAAATGCACCTTCAGAAACTGCAAGTGTCGTATCAAAAATTTTCAATGATATTACAAAAAATGCCAGTGGTAGTATTTTATCAGTAGGTTTAATATTGACAATTTGGTCAGCATCTAACGGAATGACCGCCATTATGAATTCATTTAATGTGGCTTATGATGTTGAAGATGGACGTAATCCAATTGTTCTTAAATTATTAAGTGTTGTCTTTACAGTTGTTATGGGTCTTGTATTAGCTGTAGCACTGACATTACCTACTTTTGGTACATTTATTAAAGACCATTTATTTGGAGCTATTGGCTTAGATAAGCAAGTAGCATGGATTTTTGATTTAATTCGCGTAATTTTACCTTTTATTATCATATTATTGCTGTTTATAACATTATATTCAGTAGCGCCAAATGTTAAAACAAAAATAAAATCTGTTTTCCCAGGGGCACTATTCACTTCAATTATTTGGTTATTAGGTTCATTTGGTTTCGGTTGGTATTTATCTAACTTTGGCAATTATTCAAAAACATACGGCAGCTTAGCAGGTATTATCATTTTGCTTCTTTGGTTATACATCACATGCTTTATCATCATCATTGGCGCAGAAATCAATGCTATTATTCATCAGCGTCATGTAATTAAAGGTAAAACACCTGAAGAAGCTGCATTGGAACA
This sequence comes from Staphylococcus sp. HMSC059F04, assembly GCF_001812565.1. Taxonomy (NCBI): domain Bacteria; kingdom Bacillati; phylum Bacillota; class Bacilli; order Caryophanales; family Staphylococcaceae; genus Staphylococcus; species Staphylococcus sp. HMSC059F04. Next base: position 21,786 of record NZ_KV809466.1, read on the forward strand.
TGACGATAACAATCAGAATCATTATAATGAAAATACGACTTACGAATACAATGACGAGACTTCAACAGCCAAAGAAACAAATTATGAAGTAGATAAAAATGCTGAAGCGTTAGAAGATGAAGATAAGGAATCGATTAAAGATGTTATTATCGATAAATTTACTTCTAATGATAAAAATTCAAAAAATTAATTATTTCATTTAACGTAAGCTATTTAGCTAGTAATCTAAAGAAGCCGAATTATGTTGTTAAAAGCATAATTCGGCTTCTTTAATTGACGCTATTGTAATTCTATATCTCTATGTTTATCAATATTTAGAAATATCGAATATATCATCTAACTTTGCCTATCGTTTTCACTGCTTATTGAATAAGATTATGCTGAAATGCATAGATTACTGCTTGTGTACGGTCTTGTACTTCTAATTTGCTTAAAATATTACTCACATGTGTTTTAACTGTTTTAATAGTAATGTGTGATGCGCTTGCGATTTCTTGATTAGAATATCCTTTAGCAATTAACAGTAAAATTTCCATTTCTCGTTCTGTTAACATTTCATATAGCTCTGCACGTTTTTTCATTCTATTTCGCATTTTTACCAGAACTTCCGGTTCAAATACAGATTCTCCATGATATGTTTTGCGCACTGCTTCAGCGATATCTTTAGCGCTTGTTGTTTTTAAAATATAGCTGTCAACACCAGCGTCTAACGCTCTATATACTTCTTTATCCTCAATAAAGCTAGTCAGCATTACAACTTTAATATGAGGCATCTCTTTCTTGATTTGCGTTGTCGCTTCGACGCCATCCATGTCTTCCATTAATAAATCCATCAAGATTAAATCTGGCTTTAATTCTTGTGCTTTAGCTATTGCCTCTTTACCAGAAGCACCTTCACCTACAACTTCAAGGTCTGGCTGAGTAGATAAATAACTAGAAATTCCTATTCTTACCATTTCATGGTCATCTACAAATAGTACTTTAATTGTCATGTGAATCCTCCTTGTTTAACGGTGCTTTAACCTCTATTCTTGTTCCAGAATCAGGCAATGATACAATATGAAATGTTGCACCTATTTCTAACGCACGTTCGCGCATATTTTTCAAGCCATAACTTTGTTCGACTTTATCATCAACATTAAATCCAATGCCATTATCTTGTATTCTTAATAATAAATAATCTGCTTTATTAAATAATTCTACAGTAACTTTAGTTCCTTTTGAATGTCTTAAAGTATTAGAGATGGCTTCTTGAGTAATTCTAAACAAATGATCTTCTAAACCTTTAGGCACTTTAAATTCTTCAATATCGTGAACCACTTTCATCGGTACTTTTTTCTGTAAATCGATGACTAAATCTTTAATACCTTCACCCAACGACTTGTCCTTTAAACCAATTGGTCTTAGATGTAATAAGAGTGCTCTCATTTCAAGTTGTGAATCTTGCACCATTTTTTCTAAAACTGGAATTTGTTGATCTAAAGGTGGTTCTAGCTCTGTTTCTTTAATTGCAGATAACATCATACTGGCTGCAAATAATTGCTGGCTCACTGAATCATGTAATTCTCGAGCTAGACGTTGACGTTCGTCTTCAATTATTTTTTTCACTTTTACATCATTTAAATTATAATTTTCATTTGTTAAGTTTTGTGTTTTCATTCTTAATCGGTGTAACTCTTGATTTAAGGGAACTAATGTATGATATAAATCAATTGTTTCATTATACAATTCTATATTTTGATCATTTATACCAACTGTTTCCCCTTCTATTGCATGCTCTACTTGTGTTTTGATCCAATCATTTTGTTGATTGATTTTAAAAGCTAATATAGAGCCCACAATAATACATAATAAAATAATAACCAAATTTAAGAAAAGGAATACTGGTATTCCAAATATTTGTGTATAAAACATGCCTTGAAAGTAAATGATATTAACGAATACTTTATCAATAAACAGAAAAGCAATCATTAAGCTATACACTAGTATCAACATTGAGCCGATTGCTCGAATATAGTGGTTCATCGATAAATCACCTCAACGTCACCAATAAAAGTTGAAACATATATATTTACATTATAGTTCTCTTCTTTTAGTTTTTCTTCAATTTGGACGTGATTATTTTCTACTTTATAAGATTGTTGATTCATATAGGCATTACCGTAAAACGCTGTCATGTGTAAATTGACATTATAGTTCAGTGGAACAATCAGTTGTACTTTTCCTAATAAATGACGCACGACAATCGTATTATTTTCTTTAATATTGGCTGCTTTTGTCAAATCAATATGAACGTCGCCAACTCCATGTTGAATTTGTACATCTTCCCATTTATAAACATAAACAGGTGTACGTTGTTCACCAAACCATTTTTGTTTAATAAACTGTGGTGAAGTCACTTCTTGCTCTGAAGCAACAATTGATAATGGTTTAAATTTAAAAACTAAATACCGAATAATCAATATCACTAAGAAAATAAACAATATAATTATTGTATATTTATTAGATAATAAAGTAAACGCTATTAATAATGCTCCAATCCAAAATGCTAATAGCCCTCTTACTTTGTGAAAATAAAGGTAGCCTACATACACTAAAATACAGCCTAAAAGTAAAACGAAAAGAAAGCCAATTTTTTCGAAAAATATATAATAAAAATTGGCTATAATCATTAAAGCTGTAAAAATAATTAATAACTCGGTTGATATATATTTACGTGTCATGGTTCGCCTCCTGAACAACTCAATTTAAGCAACATGACAAATTTGTTGCACGAGATGACATTCTTTTTCAGTAATAATGCATTCTTTAGATTGTTGTGTTAAATCGGCCTCAATTTTAGCACAATAAGCTTCAAATTGATCCAATCGTGCTTTAATCGCTTGAATTTCACCATCATTAATTTCTTCTGCACACCGAATATTACAAACATGCAATATATCAATATATTTATTTTCTAACGTTGATGTCAAGCTGTCAATTAACTTTAATAAATGTGCTCTTTTTTCATTTAAGTATGCAATATAGTCTTCTATATTTTTTAATTTCGTATCTAAAATAAGTTTATATTCGTCGATACTTTCTTTAACAATATCTTTTAAAAATTTTTGTAAGTATATATCCATATATGTCATAGAACCACCTCGTTATCGATTAGTTCTATTGTAAAATAAATCCGAAGCCCAAATAATAGGCTTCGGAACCATTTTAATATCATACTTTAGCCGTATAAGATTAATTTTATGTAATACTTTACATCTTACTTATCAATTTTAGTCGTTAACAATGGCCCATCTTTTGTCACTATGACAGTATGTTCAATTTGAGCTACAAAACTTTTATCGCTTGTTTCAAATGCCCATTCATTTTTTCCTTCTGTGACAAATGTAGCATTTGAAGAAATAAATGGTTCCACTGCAATAACGACACCTTCTTTAAGAAGCGTTTTATCTTTTGGATCATAGTAATTCATAACATGATTTGGCGCTTCATGCAATGATAGACCCACTCCATGCCCAGTTAAATTCTTAATTACTGTTAAATCATTTTTACGGGCAGTAGCATGTACAGCTTTACCAATATTGCTTAATTTAGTGCCTGGCTTAACCTTTTTCATCGCATTTTCAAACGCCATAATAGCAACATCACATACCTTTTGTTTCATAGGATTGTCCGCTTCTCCCACTACAAATGATATACCTGTATCTGCGTAATAACCATTTTTCAATGCAGATACATCAATATTTACTAAATCACCTTCGCGGATAATACGCTTACCTGGAATACCATGGGCAACTTCTTCATTTACACTAATACATGTTTGTCCAGGAAAATTTTCATCGTGTATGGGTGCAGAAATAGCACCATACTCTTCAAATAATTCTTTAGCAATATTATCTAATTCTTTTGTTGTAATTCCAGGTTTAGTAGCCTCTTGCATAGTATCTCTTACTTTAGCGCAGATATATCCTATCTCTTTTAAGGCTTGTAATTCTTCTTCTGTTTTAACAATCATATTATCCCGTTCCTTTTTTAATGATATTATATCTTATTATACCAAAAATTTTTTGATATACTAATTGAGAACATTAATTTCTACATAATAGAAGTTTAAGTATCACACTGATAGAAATTGAGACTAGCGCTTAGAATTTAGTCAATTTAAAGAAATTGCGAGTGGGATTTTTTAACTTAATTTAAGTTCCCACTGAGCCTAGACCTTAATTATCTTAAAGTCTTTCGAAAGGTCAGAGTTTCAAATGAATAAATGGTATAAAAATATAATTGGAGCACGTACTATCAAAACAGGTGTTGCGACATTTTTTACTACAGTTTTTTGTATGTTATTAAATTTGACACCTATTTTTGCAATATTAACAGCAATCGTTACAATCGAACCTACTGCGAAAGCCTCATTAAAAAAAGGGTATCGACGCCTGCCTGCTACAGTCATAGGTGCACTTTTAGCCGTAGTTTTTACATTTATATTCGGTGATCAATCTCCATTTTCTTACGCACTAAGTGCAACATTTACGATTTTATTATGCACTAAATTAAATTTACAAGTGGGAACAACCGTTGCAGTATTAACCTCTGTAGCAATGATTCCTGGTATACACGAAGCATATATATTCAACTTCTTCTCTAGATTATTGACAGCGGTTATAGGACTTTTGACAGCTGGTTTCGTCAATTTTATTATTTTGCCACCTAAATATTTCCAACAAATAGAAGATAATATCGCTATTTCTGAAACTAAAACGTTTGAATTATTTTCAAGTCGTATACATGAACTTTTATTAGCTAAATATCAATCTAACACTAGTAATGATAAGCTTTCAAATTTAATAGGTTTATATTCTAAAATTGAGACTTTAATAGGCTATCAAAGAGATGAATTACGCTATCATCATAAAAATGAAGAATGCTTGCATTTAAAAGACTTAACGAATCGTGCACATATTAACCGATTATTAATTACACATTTATCAAATATTATATATTTACCTAAACATACACGTATTGTATTTTCAAATGAAGAAAAACTTGCGATTATTAAAATCAGCAATAGTATTAAAAATATTCAATGTAATGGTTGTTTCAACAAAGAACCTAAGGCGGCTTCAACATTAAAATCGTCAGTTAAGCTTCTTGAAGAATTTGATGTAAATCAGATAAAGAGTCATGTCATCTATGAAATCTTAATGATTTATAAAACGGTAGATAACCTTTATTCATAGCACTTTACAATCGAATGCTTAAGTGACAGTTTTATTACAATTTAAATTTTAGTTTCATTATTGAATAAAATGACTTAAAAGTGGTACATAACAACTGTACTGTTTTTAAGTCATTTTTTAGGAGGCATTTAAAATGAAATACATTATAGTTGGAACTTCACATGCAGGTTATGAAGTGATTGAGACACTATTAAAAGAAGATGAAAATGCTGATATTGAAGTATATGAAAGTGCCGATAAACCATCCTTCTTATCATGTGGTATTCAAAGTTATTTAGAAGATATTTCTCCATCATTAGATTCATTACATTACGCATCTGTAGAATCTTATAAAGCTCAAGGTGTCAAAATTCACACGAAACATACTGTCACTGATTTAGATACGAATAAAAAAACAATAACAGTTGAACACGATGGCCAATCATCAACGGTTAGTTATGATAAATTATTCTTAAGTCCAGGTGGTCAACCTGTAACGCCTCCAGTTGATGGTATAGATAAGTATAATCACGTATACTTTATGCGAGGACGTGAATGGGCAGATGCAATTAAAGCACGCATGCCAAAAGCGAAAAAAGCCATTGTTGTAGGTGGAGGCTATATTGGAATTGAAGCTGCCGAAGCGTTTGCTAAAGCAGGCATTGAGACAAAAATGATTGATATTACTGATCGCCTCTTATCTACCTATTTAGATAAAGAGTTCACTGATATATTAGAAACACATGCTAAAGACCACCATCTTACATTTTATGGAGGTCAAACAGTTAAATCTCTTGAAGGTAATGATCAAGGTGATGTAACAAAAGTTGTTACTGATAAAGATGAATTCGAGGCTGATACTGTGCTATTTGCTGTAGGTGTTGAACCTGCCACAGATTGGTTGAAAGGTAAAATTGATTTAGGTAAAAAAGGTATTATTAACATAAACCATAAGCAAGAAACGTCTGCCCAAGATGTATATGCAGGAGGAGACGCTACTTTGATACCTTTTGCTCCAATTAAAGAAGATCGCTATTTAGCTCTTGCAACTAATTCACGTCGTCAAGGTATTACTGCAGCTAAAAATATGGCGGGTAAAGATGCAACTATGCCAAGAGTATCAGGAACTTCAGGATTAGCACTGTTTGATTATCACTTCGGACAAACTGGTGTTCACGGTTCAGAAAGTGATCAATATGATGGTAATTTAGGTCAAACTTATATTGAAGAACTAATAAGACCTAAATTTATGCAAGACCAAACAAAAGTACACATGAAAATGATTTATGATAAAGACAGTCATAAAATTTTAGGTGGTCAAATCATGTCAAAAGAAAATATAATCGAATCTATCAATACAATTTCTGTGGCTATTTCTGCTAACTATACTTTAGAAGATTTGGCCGTACAAGACTTTTTCTTCCAACCGGACTATGATAGACCATGGAACTACCTTAACGTTTTAGCTCAACAAGCTTTAGGTGAAACATATGGTAGCGATAAAATGCTATTCTGATGATACTATGTAGTTATATTTATATATTTTCCAATAAATATATAAAAGATTAAAATAATCAGTTTTGGGACATCATTATGTTTCAGGCTATGAACTAAATATTGGCAGTAGTTGACTGGATTGAAAATATGCTCATACTAAGCTTGTTTCAATCCTAGTCAACTTTGACGGAGCGGGACCACGAATTCATAATGATTTCTGTCCCGCTCCATTTTTCTTGTGAAAAGTAATCTATCAATAAAATAGAAAATGTAATCAAATTCAAATGAAAAGTCATCTTATTTATGTGATATTACATATTTATAAAATTTTAGATTTTCATTTTGCTAAATAAACCATATAAAATACAAATACCTCAAAAAGATTCACTCACAATGAACCTTTTCGAGGTGTTTTTTAAAACATAGAATTTATTCTGTTTCACCTTGACCAATCGTCACTGAAGTGACATAGTCATTTTCTATTTTGAATTGTAATTTAATTTGATCTCCATGATATACATATACACCATCATCGGGATGATTAGTGTCTGAATTAGTGTGAGGTATACGATTCAATTTATCACTAGGATAAGCATCTTTCATTTGGTTTAAAGACACTGATTGATCCGTTACTTTAAATCGAATACTTGTAGCAGTATCATCACTTGTTGCTCTAACTTCTTGATCATACACCTGTTTGTACTCTATATTATCTTCCTTGTCCTGATCAATCTTGTAGCCGTTAAAGTTCAACTGTCCACTATCTAATGCGTTAATAAAATTTTCACTAGTAAGATAAGAAGCATTTTCACCTGCATTACCATTATGTACAAACTCGCCTTGATCTTGAGTTACTTGATTGTTGTAACTTGACGCATGATTGTCCCCATTAACCATTTGTTCAGCGTGTGCAACTTGCGAAAGTGAAAAAGCCATCGATGATGCAGCAAGCGTTAAACCCATCATTTTGAAAACCTTCATTTTCTCACTCCTATATACTTTTAAAATTAAAGTTCACTCACACACTTTTAGTATATCAACATTGGATGAAAGTCTAATCTATTTTTCTCATCTCCCTCTTTCTAGCACTTTACTGTCCTTCATCTTCATTTTAAAGACGGTTAAGCATCCTAAGTGTCTGAATTAAAAAAGAGTTAGATTATCAACTAATTTAGTCATTAATCTAACTCTCAACACGTTACCCTTTAAATCTTTACTTTTTATTGTTTTTAGCACGATCAATCAATACTTTTTTCGCGGCTTCTTCTTCAGTATTATCTAATTCTTTAGGCTCAAATGGAATTCCTTTTCGTTCACATGCTTTTTCAAGCAAATAATCTGTCATTTCGTGATTTTTCGGTAATACAGGACCATGTAAATAAGAACCTAATAAATTCTTATAGTGAATTCCTTCTTTGCGATCTGTGTCATTATTCCCGTAGCCATGTGTTACATGACCAAGCGTACCAAAATTATGATAAGTTCTACCACCATGGTTTTCAAAGCCAACTATTGTTCCAAATGTATCACTTTCAATAACAATGTCACCTGTTAAACGATCTGTTTGAGACTCTGTATAAAAGTCAAGTACACCTAATCCTTCAAGTTCTGTGCCATCTGGTGTAATATATTTCGTGCCTAAAAATTGGTACCCGCCGCAGATAGTAAGACCAGGCATACCATCTTCTATCGCTTCTTTAAGTGGCATCTTAATCTTACTAAGTTCTTTAGTGGCGAGCGCTTGCTCTCTATCACTACCACCACCAATGAAAAAAATATCGCAATCATCAAATGTTACACCATCTGTTTCATTAATTTCTTTAACATTAAGTTTGATATTTCTCTTTTTAGCACGTTGTTTTAACGCAATAATATTACCAATGTCACTGTATAAATTTAATTTATCAGACATAAAATGATATACCGTCAGTTCATTCATTTACGACTGTCCTCCTTCAAAAGAGCGATTTAATTGCTCTAACATTGGTGTTAAAGAAGTATAGTTAGGAATAGCGACCGTAAACGATGTATAGTCCATTGTTTTAGCAGTTGCTTTGTAAATGTCGTTTTCAACAATAACAGGTACATTTACTTCAGCAAGTTTCAAACGCAATTGAAGTTCTTCAGCACGAGTACCTGTAACGATTATGGCTTCAATATCTTGTTTTGTTAACTTTTCAAAGTCAGCATCGTAAATCCACGATGTATCACGACCATCTGCTGCGTTATCATTTAAGCTAATAACATACACTTTTTTACCTTCTAACTGTTCCCCAACTGATAAACTTGCATTCATACCAGCAGGATTTTTAGCAAGATTTATCATCGCTTCTTTATTTCCTTTAGAAAAGTACTGCATTCGTCCATTATCTGAAGTATATGTTTCAAAACCTTTTTGAATCGATGCATCATTAAGACCTAATTCTTTTAATACAGCATATGCTGCTATAGCATTGAATGCGTTGAAATCTCCAGCAATCTTCATATTAAAAGTAAAATTATTGATCGTCATATTTAGAAATGGTGACGCTTCAAAAGTGGAAACTTCATATGTAGGATTTTCACGTTTGAATCCACATTCACAATGATAGTGACCAATTTGATTATAGTGAATATAATCATATTGCAATAGACGTCCACAGTTAGGGCAATATTTACTTTCATTCATGGTACTTTGTTCAAACTCATGTGCATGAGCTTCCATACCATAATAAACTAAAGCATCACTTGCAATTTTTAATCGACTTACAAATGGATCATCCGCATTTAATAATAATTTGATGCCCTTATTACCTATAGACTTTGCAATATTGTTAACCATAATATCTATTTCGCCAAATCGGTCCATTTGGTCACGGAAAAAGTTAGTGAAGACCATCATTGAAGGTGTCACTTCTTTTAGTACACGAGGAATTGACCCTTCATCAATTTCAATAACAGCAATTTTGGTGTTTTTTGTTGATTGCATTATAAATGCAGATGTAATTCCAGCGGCCATATTGGCACCTTCATTATTATGAATTATATCAATATGATTCTTTTTTAATGTATGTCCTATTAAATTTGATGTCGTTGTCTTTCCATTCGTTCCACTAATAAATACAATATCATCAACATTAGCTGCTAATTTGCGTAGTATTGTAGGATCCACTCTGCGTGCAATTTGTCCTGGTAAATCTGTACCTTTTTTACCTATTGATCTGCTTGCAGTTCTAGCAAGTTTTGCTAAGTGGATTGCAGTCCATTGTCTCATTGGCTTCCTCCTCGTCTCTCTCACTCGAATAATTATAACACGTACGCTGGATAACAAAAAATAATCATTACCAGATTATATAACTTTTCTTATTGAACTCAAAGCTTTTACTAACACAACGTGCTTTGATATACTGGTAATGGTTGATTAAGTTAATTAAATAATGAGGTGAATGTTTATGCTAAGTAAAGATCTTTTAGCTGCATTAAATGAACAAATGAACCATGAATATTTTGCTGCTCATGCGTATATGGCAATGGCAGCGTATTGTGACAAAGAATCATATGAAGGATTCGCTAACTTTTATATTCAACAAGCGAAAGAAGAAAGATTCCATGGTCAAAAAATTTATGATTATATCAATGACCGCGGCGAGCATGCTGAATTCTCTGCTTTGCCAGCACCAAAGATTGAATTCAATTCAATTTTAGAAACATTTAAAGATGGTTTAGCTCAAGAACAAGATGTAACGCATCGTTTTTATAATTTATCAGAGATTGCACGTAATGATAAAGATTATGCGACAACATCATTTTTAAACTGGTTTTTAGATGAGCAAGTTGAAGAAGAAGCTATGTTTGAAACACATATTGATTACTTAAATCGTATTGGTGATGACTGTAATACACTTTATTTATATGAAAAAGAACTAGCATCACGAAATTTTAATGAAGAATAAGTCATCTTAGTATTCGTTTTATGTCTGAAAATCATAATGATTTTCAGGCTTTTTTTACATCTATTCATTTTGACTTAATCACTTTACTATGCATATTGAGAATGTTTGGTTTACAATCATTATATTAATGATTGTAGAAAGGTTGTGATGCCATTGACTAATAATGCCTTTGTAGCTCTAGACTTTGAAACTGCCAATGGCAAACGTACAAGTATTTGTTCAGTTGGTATGGTAAAAGTAATTGATAATCAAATTACTGAATCTTTTCATACGTTAATAAATCCACAAGATTACTTTTCTAAAAAAAATATTAATGTACATGGTATAAATCCAGAAGATGTGATACATGCACCACAATTTGATTATGTATTTCCATACATGCTACAGTTTATTGCTAATTTACCCGTTGTCGCACATAATGCTGCATTTGATATGAATGTGTTACATCAGAGCTTGAAACAAGCAGGTATTATAACTCCAGATTTAACTTATTTTTGTTCATATCAACTTGCTAAGAGAACTATAGATGCACCAAGATATGGTTTAAAGCACATGATGGATTTTTACAATTTAGATTTTCATGGTCATCATGATGCTTTAAATGATGCTAAAGCCTGTGCCATGATTACTTTCCGGTTGTTGCAACATTATGATGATTTAGCAACGATGCTCTCTATCTATGGTAAGAATTTAAAGGACAAAGGCTAAACTATATAGATATTTTTTAATATCGTTATACTATACTAAAATACAGGAGGGAGCAGGACAGAATTCATAATGCATTCGTCGTCCTGCCCCGGCAAGGCTGACTAGAATTGAAACAAACTTAGTATCAGCATATTTTCAATTCAGTCAACTACTGCCAATATTT
>NZ_KV809466.1:33404-58285 GCF_001812565.1 Staphylococcus sp. HMSC059F04
ACTGCCAATATTTAGTTCATAGCTTAAAATATAACTGTGTCCCTGGCGCTTTAATATTGTTATCTTATGACTTAGAAATAAAGTCATAAATCGTCATATTACGATAAGTCGACTTAACCAAATTTCCTACAGTTACTCCAATTAACCGTATAGGCGTCTCAGGATCTTTTAATTCCGCATACAACATATATGCGATATTATAGATGTCAGTTTCAGAACGAATTGGATCTCGGAGACTCATCTGTTTAGATAAAGTCTCAAATTTAAAGGTTTTAATTTTAACTGTCACTGTTTTAGCTGACTTCTGCAATTTATTTAAACGTTCAGCTGTCTTTCCTGACAACTCCCACATTTTCTGTAAAATTTCGTCATCATCATTAACATCTGTTGCAAAGGTTCTTTCTGTGCCAACAGACTTTCGAATTCGTGATGATTTCACTGGGCTATCATCAATACCTCGAGCTTTATTGTATAAACCTCTTCCTCGTTTACCGAATAAACGAACTAACTCAAACACATCTTTTTGGTATAAGTCTTGGCCATTATAAATACCATGCTTATGCATAATTTTTTCAGAAGCTTTACCTACACCTGGAAAGTCTCCAATGTCTAATGCCATTAATATTTTATGGACATTTTCATAATCTATGACAGTCATTCCATTTGGCTTGTTCATACCACTAGCTAATTTGGCTAAAAACTTATTATACGAAACACCTGCAGAGGCAGTAAGATGTGTCTTTTCATAAATATCACGACGAATATAGTTAGCGATTTGTGATGCCGGTAAATCTGGACGTACTAAGTGTGTAATATCTAAATAAGCTTCATCTAAGGACATAGGCTCAACCGCTTCAGTATAACTACGAAAAATCGACATGATTTCATTTGAAATCGTTCTATATTTTTCATATTGTCCTTGTACATAATAACCGTCTGGACATAACTTGTGTGCCTGTGACATAGGCATAGCTGAATGGACACCATATTTACGTGCCTCGTATGATGCTGTAGATACAACACCTCTGGAACTTGCTTTGCCACCAACGATAACTGGTTTACCTCGTAGCTTAGGATTATCTCTCATTTCTACTTGTGCAAAAAAGAAATCCATATCGATATGCACGATTCGTCTCTCTGTCATTTCACTCCCACCTTTATGACATTTAATGAATACATATGAATCTAATGTTTATTTGTTTTTAAATCGTCCGCAATTACTTCAAATATCGACAACAATGCTTCATTGGTGATATTAACATCCACTTTTATCATTGGTTTTGCTCCAGGATAAGGTCGCACACTCGGATAATTAGTTGCTATCTTTCTAGATTGTGTAGTCATTTTTACAAGCAGTTGATTATCATATAGACCTCCAATCAAAACATCATCATAATATATCAAATATTCGCCCATCATTTTACGTGTTTTTACTGATGTGCTATTTATGTTAGTCATTATTTGATTGAAAAACTGCTCACTTGTCGCCAAAATTGATTTCTCCCTATAAAAAATCTCAATACAATTATACTGTGGAATAAAAGTTAAAACATGTAATCCGCACACTATACAAATTGTACTGAGATGACTATATTATTTACACTGATTATTAAAATAGTAAGGTCGATTATAATACATATAGAGACCGTCATTTGTATTTTGAATATATTTGAAGCGATTACTCCATGCAGTGCCTAATAAATATAAATCTATAAGACAGTATCCGATATGTATGCTGCTAATAAAAATAATTGAAGAATATGCATAGAAGTTAAAAATAATAAGTAAAACAGTTGTTATTATAATAAGTGGAGCAATCATTGTGATTGTAAATTGATAAATATTCAAATATTTATCCGAAGTTTGACTGACAAGTAAACCTTTTTTATAGTCGAAGTGAATTCTATCGCCTTTTGACAAAATAAAGTACATCATTTTATGAATTAATTTATGCACGATTAACATAACTAAAAATCCAATTATGCCGAAAGTCACATTAATTAATATACTTTGTTCAATCACTTGAGTAAATGTAAACGCCCATTTATATGTCAGCAATATCATAAACATGATAACCACCAATTGAAGACAAACAAATCTGTATGGCTTTAATATACCGTTAGTTAAATCAATTTTGTGCATCACTTCGACCTCCTGTGCATTAAAGTCATCTATAGTATACAACTTTAATTCCATGCTCAAAAGGTTTTTTCAAAAAAGTAAGTTGACTGTAATATGAATTTAATAATCCAGTCAAATACTTAAAAAGTAACACAAATAGAAAATTATTATTTTACAAAGTATTTACCAATTATTCTATTTATGCTGTTTCTTTCTAAATAAAGCAACCGTCTCAATATGTGTGGTTTGTGGAAACATGTCTACGGGTGTAATTTCTTTTAAATCATATTGCGTAGCTAACATATGTGCGTCACGCTGTTGTGTGGATGGATTGCATGAAATATAAACAATTCGTTCAGGATTTAAATCAAGCAATGTTTGAATAAATTGCGCCTCACACCCTTTTCTAGGCGGATCTACCATTACAACATCTGGTTGGATACCCTCACGTTGCCAATCCATAATGACGTCTTCCGCTTTACCACACACAAATGTAGTGTTGTGTAAATCATTAACTAGTGCATTTTGGCGCGCATCTTTAATTGCAGAGGGTACTACTTCAACACCATAGACATGTTTGGCTACCGGTGCCATATATAAGCCAATTGTACCTATACCACAATACGTATCAAGTACAATTTCTTGCCCATCTAATTGCGCATAATCAATGGCCTTTTGATATAGCTTTTCAGTTTGGCTAGAATTAATTTGATAAAATGATTGATCACTAATTTTAAATGTAATATCGCTTAATTGATCAACGATCTTGTCTTTCCCATATAAAGTCACCGACTGCTGACCCATAATTACATTGGAATGACTATTGTTAATATTTTGTTTGATACTCGTAATGTTCGGAAAAGCTTGTTTTAACTGTTCCACCAGCATATTGGCGTGTTTAAATTTAGAACCATTCGTTACAAAGATTACCATGATTTCATCTGTATAATGCCCAGTGCGTATCACCAAGTGTCGTAAAACGCCTTTCTTAGTCCGCTCGTTATAAATACTGATATGATATTCATTTATCCATTTTTTAACATGATTCATAATATCTTGGTGTTGCTTATCTTGGATAAGGCAACTATCCATATCGATAATATCATGGCTTCTTTGACGGTAATAGCCCATAATTTTATGGTTCATTTTATCTTGACCAATTGGTACTTGCGACTTATTTCGATAGCGCCAAGGATTATCCATTCCAATAGTGTCATTGATTACTGTATCAGTAAATTGCCCTTTTCTATGAAAAAGATTAACAACTTGTTCTTTCTTCATTGCAAGTTGCGCTTCATAACTCATATGCTGTAATTGACAGCCTCCACATTTCCAATAATAAACACAAGGAGGGTCAACTCTATGATGACTCGCTTTATTTACCTCAAGTAATTTACCTATTGCAAAATTCTTCTTTACTTTAATAACTTTATACTTAATTTCTTCATTTATTAAGACATTAGGAATAAATATTGGATAACGATCAATTTTCACTACGCCATGCCCTTCGTGTGTTAAATCAATGACGTTACCGATTCTAATGTCATTTTTGTTTATTTCTTCCACATCTTCACCCCACATGAAAAAGAGGTTTAAGTCGTTTAATATAGATATGTGGCTTACACCCTATGTCCACAAACTAGACCTCAACCTCTTCAACTAACTATTCAACCTTATTATTTTCATTATCGTTAAATGTTTCCCTTGTTGTTGTTTGATTATCATTAATACTACTTTTAACTTGTTGATCTGCCGTCAATTCTTCATTATGTATGTCTTTTGGCGTAAACACTTCAATATGGCGTTTTAAATTTAGAAAATTGGCTGGTAATTTTCCACCATATTCACCATCCACATTTAATTGCATCTCAGTAAATGAAGAAATATTGACTGATTTAGCTTTTTTATAAATAACTTTCGGATGTTTGGTATGTTCCCCACGTGAAGCAAGTGTCATAATGTGCCCTAATTCTGCTAAATTAGCCTTTTCAACAATAATTAAAGTGAAATAACCATCATCTAACTTAGCATCAGGAACAAGTTTTTCGAATCCTGCCATTGAATTGGTTAAACCTAACAAAAATAACAGTGTTTCTCCTTGAAAGACTTCATCATCATATTCAATTCTTATATCTACAGCATTCATCTGCGGAAGCATTTCAAAACCTTTAATGTAATATGCAAAAGGCCCAACTATGGATTTTAGCTTACTTGGTGTTTCATATGACACTTGAGTAATTTTTCCGCCAGCAGCTAAATTAATAAAGTAGCGGTTGTTCATTTTCCCTATATCTACTTTTGTAGTATGTCCATTTATGATTACATCTAATGCCCCCATGATATCATTTGGTAAATGTAAAGCTCGACCAAAATCATTAACCGTACCCATAGGAATAATACCTAACTTTGGTCTGTTTGGTTGTTCTGCAATCCCGTTGACAACCTCATTCAATGTACCGTCCCCACCAGCAGCAATAATCATATCATAGTTACACGCTAACGCACGTTCAGCTTCAAGTGTCGCATCACCTACACGTTCTGTAGCATAAGCGCTCGTTTCATAGCCAGCACGTTCTAATTTAATTAATACATCTGGTAACGTTCTTTTAAATAATTCTTTACCTGATGTAGGATTATAAATTATTCTTGCACGTTTTCTCATAGTTTATCCCTCTACTTTTTATACTCATACTTTATATTAAATGATTTATTCAGGAGTTAAAAGTATTTATGTCTAACATCGTAAATATTATTAATTTTAAATTGACTTTATTGACCAAATATTAAGTTTTCATTTATTTAACTTTACAATAGATTAAGAACGCATAATGCTTAGTAAGACATTATGCGTTCTCATACTCTTTTTTATATTATAAAGGTGGCTGCTTCACATATTCATATTATAGCTATTGCATAAATCTATGAATATTACTTCACATGTTTGTGAAAATAATATTAGCGTTGATCTAATTGTTGTTTCAATAACTTATTGACAATTTGTGGATTCGCTTGGCCTTTTGAAGCTTTCATAATTTGACCAACTAAGTAGCCCATCGCTCTACCTTTACCATTTTTATAATCTTCAACTGATTGTGGATTATTATCTAATGCTTCATTAACAAATTTCAATAAAGTTGCTTCGTCTGAAATTTGCACTAAACCTTTGTCTTCCATGATTTGTTTTGCGTCTCCACCATTTTCAGCTAATTCAGGGAAAACTTTTTTCGCAATTTTACTGCTCATTGTGCCATCTTCAATAAGTTTAATCATACCTGCTAAGTTTTCAGGTGTTAACTTTGTTTCTTCTAAATCAACTTGATTTTTATTTAAATATTCATTTACGCCACCCATGAGCCAGTTAGATGTTAACTTCACATCTGCACCTTGTGCTACAGCACCTTCAAAGAAATCAGACATTTCTTTTGTAAGTGTTAACACGTGTGCATCATACTCTGGTAAACCTAATTCTTTGACATATTTTGCTTTACGTTCATCTGGTAGTTCAGGAATGGTTTGTCGTACACGTTCTTTCCATGCGTCATCAACATATAATGGAACGATATCCGGTTCTGGGAAGTAACGATAATCATCTGAACCTTCTTTAACACGCATTAATATTGTTTTACCTGTAGACTCATCAAAACGGCGTGTCTCTTGTCCAATGACACCACCATTGAGCAATTCTTCTTCTTGACGTTTTTCTTCATATTCCAAACCTTTTCTAACATAGTTAAATGAGTTAAGGTTTTTTAATTCCGTTTTAGTACCGAATTCTTTTTGACCATATGGGCGTAATGAAATATTGGCGTCACAACGTAATGAACCTTCTTCCATTTTACAATCTGACACACCTGTATATTGAATAATTGAACGTAATTTTTCCAAATACGCATAAGCTTCTTTTGGAGAGCGAATATCAGGCTCAGAAACTATTTCAATTAATGGCGTACCTTGGCGATTAAGATCGACTAATGAATAGCCGTCTTTGTGTGATAATTTACCAGCATCTTCTTCCATATGTAAACGCGTAATGCCAATTCGTTTTGTTTCTCCATCTACTTCAATATCAATATATCCATGTTCACCAATTGGTTCATCAAATTGTGAAATTTGATACGCTTTTGGATTATCTGGATAGAAATAGTTTTTACGGTCAAACTTAGAATTTGTTGCAATATCCATGTTTAAAGCCATTGATGCACGCATTGCCCAATCAACAGCACGTTTATTTACAACAGGTAAGACACCCGGATATCCTAAATCAATTACATTGGTATTTGAGTTTGGTTCTGCCCCAAAATGTACGGGTGATGGAGAGAACATTTTAGAATCTGTTTTTAACTCAACGTGAACTTCAAGTCCGATAACTGTTTCAAAATGCATTATTTCCACTCCTTATAAATTTTCGTATGCGTCATGTAGGTTGTATTGTGTTTCATATTGATAAGCAACACGATATAACGTCTTTTCATCAAATGGTTTACCAATAAATTGTAAGCCAATTGGTCGTCCATTGGATTGTCCACAAGGAACAGAAATACCTGGTAAGCCAGCTAAGTTTACCGGTGTCGTTAATAAGTCATTTGCATACATTGTTAGTGGATCATCTAGTTCATCACCTAAATTGAAAGCAGTTGTTGGCGCAGTAGGACCCACAATAACATCATAATCTTCAAATACTCTATCAAAATCATTTTTAATTAATGTTCTTACTTTTTGCGATTTTTTATAATATGCATCGTAATATCCAGAACTTAATGCAAAAGTCCCAAGGAAAATACGACGTTTTACTTCAGCACCAAAACCTTCGGAACGAGACATTTTATATAGCTCTTCTAATGTTTGCGCTTCTTTTGAGTGATAACCATAGCGGATACCATCAAAACGAGCCAAGTTAGCTGATGCTTCTGAAGATGCGATAACATAATATGAAGGAATACCATATTTTGTATTAGGTAATGATACTTCTTCTACTTCAGCACCTAATGATTTAAGTGTTTCTACAGCATTTTTAACTGATGATTTAACATCTTCACTGACACCTTCTCCTAAATACTCTTTAGGTAACGCTACTTTAAGACCTTTAATATCTTTTCCAATGTCTGAAGTGAAATCAACATCATCTACAGGCGCACTAGTTGAATCGTGTGCATCAACGCCTGAAATAGCTTCTAGCACGAGGGCATTATCTTTAACATTACGCGTAATAGGTCCAATTTGATCTAATGATGAAGCGAATGCTACTAAACCAAAACGAGATACTCGACCATAAGTAGGTTTCATACCAACTACGCCACAATATGCTGCTGGTTGTCTAATTGATCCCCCAGTATCAGAACCTAAACTAAATGGTACTAAGCCTGCTGCTACAGCCGCAGCAGAACCACCTGATGATCCACCCGGTACGGCCGTGTGATCAAAGGGATTGACCGTTTTTTTGAAGTAAGACGTTTCGGTTGAACCTCCCATAGCAAATTCATCCATGTTTAATTTACCGATTAATACTGCATTTTCATGCTTTAATTTATTCATTACTGTTGATTCATAAATTGGAACAAATCCTTCTAACATCTTGCTAGCACAAGTTGTTTCTACACCTTCAGTAATAATATTATCTTTAATCCCCATTGGTATACCGAAGAGCTTTCCATCCATTTGGTCTTTATCTTGTAAATGATCTAATTCTTGTGCTTTCTTAACTGCATTTTCTTTATCTAAAGTTAAAAACGATTTAATCGTTGGATCTGTCTCTTCAATTGCATCATAAATATCTTTAACAATATCTGATGGTTTAACTTTTTTATCTTTAATTAATTGTTGTAGATTCTCAATTGATTCATATCGAATACTCATCTTAAGCGTCCTCCTCATTCATGATGGCTGGAACTTTAAACTGACCATCTTCTGTTTCTTTTGCATTTTTTAATGCAAGTTCTTGAGGAATACCCTCTTGAGCTTTATCTTCACGTAACACATTTTGTAAATCTAAAACGTGATATGTTGGCTCAACACCTTCAGTAGCTGCACTATCATTTTGTTTTGCAAAATCTAAAATACTTTCAAGCGTTGTTGCCATTTCTTCAGTTTCTTCAGGAGAAATTTGAAGTCTTGCTAAGTTAGCGATATGTTCAACTTCTTCGCGTGTTACCTTTGTCATTAAATTAAAAGCCTCCTTATTACTCATTCATCATAAAATTGTATCAAATTTCGACACAAAAATCTAAATATTTATTACATTACACGGGAGCAAGACAAAAATCTTATTTTATAATAAAGCTTTCGGTGCCACAGCCCAACTTACTTTGGTTTAAGGCTATTAAATTAAAAAACTATATAGACCGTTAGTATTAGGATTAATCTAGATTTAAGAAATTGATTTAAGTACATTCTTAACATAAATAACTATTGAAAAATGTAACGTTCGGTGATATGTGAATTAGCTCAGCAATACATCATTATCCCTTTTATATCTAAAAGCATTAAAATAATGTTACTCATTTATGATATTTATGCCATTATCCTAGTTACATATACAAAATCCAGAATTTTAATAGCATAGTATTCATTAATTTAAAAATTCTGAATATAAAATCTATACTTAAAATACCTTATTAAAAACTTATATTCCTTAAAAATTTAGAAGGCATAAAATTTATCTTCTCTATCTCATTCATCATATTGTATAATATTACATGTAACTAAAAATAAAGGGGGTTCTTCATATGTTATTACTGGGTTCTACATTGCAAAATCAAGTGCAAACAGACTGGCAAACGTATATTATGATTGCCATTTACTTTATTATTTTACTGATTATCGGATATTATGGCTACAGACAAGCAACAGATAATATTAGTGAATACATGTTGGGTGGTCGAAACATAGGCCCTTACATAACTGCATTATCCGCAGGTGCTTCAGATATGAGTGGCTGGATGATTATGGGGCTTCCAGGTTCTGTCTATAGCACTGGATTATCTGCAATTTGGATAACAATCGGACTAACACTTGGCGCTTATCTTAATTATATTATTGTTGCACCGAGGCTTAGAGTTTATACAGAAATAGCTGGGGACGCTATCACACTTCCAGATTTTTTTAAAAATAGATTAAATGATAAAAATAACATCCTAAAAATATTCTCTGGTTTAATCATCGTTATATTTTTCACATTATACACGCATTCCGGATTTGTTTCTGGTGGCAAACTGTTTGAAAGTGCTTTTGGACTGAATTATCATATCGGTTTGCTTCTAGTAGCCGTCATTGTTATTGCTTACACGTTTTTCGGAGGATATCTAGCGGTATCAATTACTGATTTTTTCCAAGGCGTTATTATGCTAATTGCAATGGTCATGGTACCAATTGTTGCTATGATGCAACTTAATGGATGGGATACTTTCAATCGTGTTGCTGAAATGAAACCAACAAATTTAGACTTATTTCGTGGAACAACAACTTTAGGAATTATTTCCCTTTTTGCTTGGGGATTAGGATACTTTGGTCAACCACATATTATCGTACGTTTTATGTCAATAAAATCACATCAATTGCTTCCTAAAGCACGTCGCCTAGGAATTAGTTGGATGGCTGTTGGTTTATTAGGCGCTGTCGGTGTGGGGTTAACAGGTATTGCTTTTATTTCTGATAATCATATCAAAATGGAAGATCCAGAAACACTATTTATCGTCATGAGTCAAATTTTATTTCATCCACTTGTTGGTGGCTTTTTATTAGCTGCAATTTTAGCGGCGATTATGAGCACCATTTCATCTCAATTATTAGTTACTTCTAGTTCACTAACAGAGGATTTTTATAAATTAATTCGTGGGGAGAAACATGCTGCTGAGCATCAACGAGAGTTTGTTCTTGTAGGTAGATTATCGGTACTAATTGTCGCAATTGTGGCATTAGCAATCGCATGGTCTCCAAATGATACAATTCTTAATTTAGTTGGAAATGCTTGGGCCGGTTTCGGTGCTGCCTTTAGTCCTTTAGTGTTATATTCTCTTTATTGGAGAAACTTAACGCGTACCGGCGCACTAAGTGGCATGATTGCTGGTGCGGTAGTCGTTATTATTTGGATTGTATGGATCAAACCTTTGGCAACAATCAATGAAATTTTCGGTATATACGAAATTATCCCTGGATTCTTAACTAGCGTTATAGTAACTTATGTTGTCAGTTTATTAACACAGAAACCTGGAGATTTTGTCAATAAAGATATTGAAAAAGTCAAAACCATAATCCGTGAAAAGTAAATGTAAAACATTTGCGCGTTATATTTAAATATAAAGATAATATAAGACTTACAATTTCATCTTGGATATGCTGAATTATTTGTGTCTAATGACATCAATTGCATCTTTTTCATCATGTTGTTCATTGTGGCTTGCTAGTCAAATATTATCTAGCATGGAGTAATGCAATTGTAATATCACGATATAATTAATACCGCATCATTTATTTAGCATATGATTTTTTAATTTAATTAAACACACCCTAAAAGGTAAACGTTAGTCTAACTTTTAGAGTGTGTTTTTCACTAGATAATTTAACACTATTGTTGATATAATTCCATAAATTGTGGCGCCTATTCTTTAAAATAATCAGGCATCTTTAACTTCGTCTCTTGATTAACATCATGATATATCTCAATTGTAAATTCTGCTGGAGACATAAAGTAAAATGTATAAGCATTATGCGTATAGGTTGGTTCTTCAGAAGCATAACCATCTTTCGTAAGTCGTTCATACATCGCATCGACATCTTCAATACTTTTTTGCGGAAAACCAATGTGCAATTCTTTAGGATATTTAAAATCATCGCCATAAATCAAATTAAAGACAAAATGATTTTCATCATGCATAGCCACGAACTGTTTACCCGCGTTAACAAAACATGTCATATCGAAATATTTTTCGAAAAATGTTTTAGCCTTTTGTACATCTCTAACTACCATGTTTAAATGTTTTAATTCCATAAAACCCAACCTATCTCATTAAATTTATTTAATACAATGTGAAATAATAACCATTAAAGTTATTCACTTAATAATGGTGTATTTGATTCATTTCCCTAAACTTATTTAAATAAACAAAAGGCGGATATGAACTAATATAAGTTCTTCCGCCTTTAAAAAAGTTTCTAGTTATTATAAATATGCACTTGTGGCTCTTTGTCATCTTTTGATTTACTGATTAAAGCTCTTGAAGTATTACCGTCTTTAATACGTATTTCGTAACTATCGATGTTATCAAAATATTTATTAGCTTGTTCAGTAACATATTGAGTGATTGCAATCGTTTCAGCTTGCCCATAATAATCTATAGGTAAATCTACTGTAAGTTGACGTGGTTTTTTATCTACAAATTTCACTTTACCTGCTGCTTGAGTAAAGTTTGTAAAATATGACTGTAAATTATTATTAAATTGCTTAAAGTTATTGTTTAATGTCTCGTTTAACTTATCTGCATCATCTGAAGGCAATAAGACTGTTTTTTCATTAATGGACTTCCAATGATTGATCGTAGTTTGACCATCATCTGCAGTTGTTTGTGCGATAAAGCTTCCCGGAGAAATAGAGTCTTGACCAGATTGTTTATAGATAGCAAAATGAATCGGTATATCTTTCAAGTCTTCGTTTGCACGTAAACGAGATAGTATTTCAGATGCCATGGATTTACCTTGTTTCTCAATTTCTTTGTCATCTAAATTTTCACTATATGTTTCTCCATCTTTTTCCTTTTGGTAATAATAAACACTATTCATTGCTAGTCCAATAGTCATTCCTTTAATATTTGAACCTTTTTTATCTCTGTTGCCATAAAAATCTTGTTCTAGTATATTCGATAAATATGCAGGAGATTTTTTAGCAATTTTAGCTTTATCTGTTTCTCCATGATGTGATGGATTAAGGCCTAAATTCTCATTTGCATTTTTATCCTTTTGTTCGCTTTCACTCATTTTGTCAATTTCATCTTTAGTAAATTTAGGCTCAAGATATGCATTAATTGTAGACTTCGATAGATATTGACCATCTTGGTATAAATACTTGTCAGTTGAAAAGACGTCTTTGCTTAAATTCAACAGCCCTCTCTCAAAATCTTCTCCATTATATCCATTCGTCATATTATCCTGTAAAATACCACGCGCTTTGCTTTCTTTAAATGGGAGTAAGGTACGATAGTTATCACCCTGTACATCTTTATCAGTCGCAATTTGATTCGCACTATTTGGATGATCGGCTGATTTATCTTTTCTATCATCTTGATTACCGTTACTACAAGCCGCTAATATAAATAATACTGAAATCAATAAAATTATTGTCCGCTTCATCGCCGTTCTCCTCTACTCCATTATTTCCGTTTGCTTGTTAATAAAGTCACTTTCTGACCAAATTTCAGTACCAAACTTCTGTGCTTTTGTTAATTTAGACCCTGCATCTTCACCTGCAATAACTAAATCTGTGTTTTTAGTTACACTATTGGTCACTTTTGCACCTTGTAACTGAAGCCAATCAGCCGCTTCTTTACGAGTCATCTGTTCTAGTTTGCCCGTTAATACAATTGTTTTATCTTGAAACTCTGGGTGACCAGCTAATTCTGAAATCTTTACCCCTTTAAAAGTCATATTAACATCTTTGTTAGCTAATTTAGAAATCAATGATTGAATATCTTCATTTTCTAAGTATGTGACGACAGATTGCGCAAGTTTGTCACCAATATCATGAATGCTTATAAGTTCATCTTCGGTAACAGTTAACAAACGTTCTATCGTCTCGTATTTTTCAGCCAAAACATAACTTGCTTTGGCACCTAAATGACGAATACCAAGACCAAAAAGTAAATGTTCTAAAGAATTAGATTTAGCTTTGTCGATAGCTTGTAATAGATTCTCTACTTTCTTTTTACCCATGCGTTCTAAGGGTAATAAATCTTCTTCAGTTAAATAGAAAATATCTGCAACATCTTTAATCAATTCATGCTGATAGAGTTGCTGGATGATTTTCGTTCCTAAACCATCAATATTCATAGCTTGTCTAGATACGAAATGAATAAGTCCTTCAACCAGTTGAGCCTGGCATTTTGGATTGATGCAGCGTAAAGCTACTTCACCTTCAATTCTTACTAACTTATGTCCGCAGCTAGGGCAATGCGTTGGCATATGATACGTTTCAGCATCATTGGGGCGCCGCTCGATAATACTTTTTACCACTTCT
Source organism: Staphylococcus sp. HMSC059F04 (assembly GCF_001812565.1). Lineage (NCBI taxonomy): Bacteria > Bacillati > Bacillota > Bacilli > Caryophanales > Staphylococcaceae > Staphylococcus > Staphylococcus sp. HMSC059F04. The sequence goes on from NZ_KV809466.1 coordinate 46,747, forward strand.
GGAATAATGTCTCCTGCTTTTTTCACAACAACACTATCTCCAATGCGAATATCACGCTCATGTATTAAATCTTCATTATGCAATGATGCACGTGAAACTGTGGTTCCGGCCACTTTAACTGGTTCTAGAATAGCCGTAGGTGTTACTACTCCGGTTCTTCCTATGCTTAATTCAATGTCTAACAGCCGTGTAACTACTTCTTCAGCTGGAAATTTATATGCAATTGCCCATCTAGGCGATTTTTGCGTGTAACCCATCTCTTCTTGTTGTGCTAAATCATTAACTTTAATCACGATACCATCAATATCATAAGCTAATGATTCACGTTTCGCAGTCCATTTTTCAATGTACGCCAATACACCATCAATATCACTCACACACTCACGTTCATTATTCGTTTTGAAACCTAAGCGATCCAGTTCATCCAAAGCATCACTTTGAGTTGTTGCATTAAAATCAGAGAAATCATTGACACTATATAAAAATACACTTAACTTTCGTTTAGCTGCCAACTTTGAATCTAATTGCCGCAACGAACCTGCAGCAGCGTTTCTTGGATTTGCAAACGGTTGTTCGTTATTTTTCTCTTTTTGTTTATTTAAGGACATAAATGAAGCTCTAGGCATATATGCTTCACCACGTACTTCGAAGTTTAATGGCTCTTTTAATTTCAAAGGGATAGCATGGATCGTTCTTAAATTTTCAGTAATATCTTCTCCAGTCGTACCGTCTCCACGCGTCAATCCTTGCACAAATTTTCCGTTTTCATATTTTAAAGATACTGCTAAACCGTCAATTTTCAGCTCACACATATATTCTACCTCACCTATGTGATCACGAATGCGTTGATCAAAACGCTTTAAATCCTCTTCATTAAAGGCATTACCTAAACTAAGCATTGGTGTATCATGTCTAACCTTTTCGAATGAAGATTGGGCTTCACCGCCAACACGCACCGTTGGAGAATCAGTCGTTTTATACTCAGGATGATCCGCTTCAATTTGGATTAATTCATGAAGAAGCTTATCATATTCGCTGTCAGGAACAGAGGGGTTATCCTGAACATAATATTCATAACTATATTGATTTAATAAATCATGTAATTCATTGACACGATGTTGCAAATTATCCATGATTTAATCCTCCTTTTTTTCAATCGGTGCAAATTGAGCTAACAAGCGTTTAGGACCTTGTGACTTAAATATAATATCTAATTCTACAGAGCCATTTTTCTCATTAACATGACTAACCATACCTTCGCCCCATGCTTTGTGTATGACCTTATCTCCAACATGCCAATCTGATGACTTAACCTCTCTCTTAGGAGAAGTAACACGTTTACTATAGCCACGTTTTACCATAGATTTTGACTTAGGTGCTATGGTTTGACGTTTATCTTGGTTTGGTAATTCTAATAAATCTTCAGGTATTTCTTCTAGGAAACGGGATGGCATATTAGATTGTGAGCGTCCGAACAGCATTCTACTTGTAGCTCTAGTAATATAAAGCTGCTCTTCTGCACGTGTTATAGCCACATAACAAATTCGTCGTTCTTCTTGCATGTCATGATCATCATCGCTTTTAATCGCTCTAATATGAGGGAATAATGATTCTTCCATTCCCATCAAAAATACAATAGGAAATTCAAGGCCTTTAGCCGAGTGCATTGTCATCATTGTTACGCCATCATCAATTTGTGCTTCATCAATATCTGCTACTAATGATAAATCTGTTAAGAAATTAATTAAAGATTGTTCTTCAAGTGGCGTATTTTCTTCATAGTCTTTAGGCACTGACATAAATTCATCAAGGTTTTCCAAACGACTGCGTGATTCTATCGTTTGCTCTCGTTCTAACATAGCGCGATAACCTGTTTTTTCTAATATTTCTTCTACAATTTCACTGATTTCTAAAAATTCTTGTTCTTTAATCAAATTCTGTAATAAATCATAAAACTGTATACATCCTTGTGTTACTTTTTTAGAAAGTCCGATAAAGTCCGCTTCTGATAATGCATCAAACATACTGATATTATTTTGTAATGCATATGCCTGAATTTTCTCAACAGAAGATGGTCCTATACCTCTTTTTGGAACATTGATAATACGTTGTAAACTAATATCATCATTACTATTTGCTACGATTCTCAAATAACTAAGTAAATCTTTAATTTCCTTTCTGTCATAGAACTTTTGACCACCAACCATAGTATAAGGAATATTTGATTTCATAAATGTTTCTTCTAGGACACGTGACTGTGCATTTGTACGATATAAAATTGCAATGTCGCCATAGCTTTTGCCATTGCGCTGATGTTTCATGACTTCGCGCACGACATATTCTGCTTCATCTCGCTCGGTCATGGCCTCATAATACTTAATTTTTTCACCATTGGTATTGGCTGTCCAAAGTCCTTTAGGCTTTCGTTCAGTATTATTTTTAATCACTTCATTTGCTGCATTAAGTATTGTTTTCGTTGAACGATAATTTTGTTCTAAATAGATGCTTTTAGCTTCAGGATAGTCTTCTTCAAAAGATAATATATTTTGAATATCTGCGCCACGCCAACCATAAATTGATTGGTCTGAATCACCTACTACACATAAATTTTTAAATTTACTGGCTAACATTTTCACTAATGTATATTGAGCTTTATTGGTATCTTGATATTCATCTACATGGATATATTGAAATTTATTTTGATAATATTCTAATGCATCTGGAACACGCTCAAATAACCGGATTGTAGTCATAATTAAATCATCAAAATCAAGCGCTTCATTACGAGATAATTGTCGTTGATAACCACTATAAACAGTAGCAATCATCTGTTCGTGATAATTATTCGCTTCTTTTTGAGCATCGTCGGGTGTCTTTAATTCATTTTTTAAATTACTTATTGCTGATATAAACATACGTGGTTCAAATTTTTTACTATCAATATTTTCATTTTTTAATACATCTTTAATGACTGATTTTTGATCTGTCGGGTCTATTATAGTAAAATTTCGTTCGATGCCAATGCGATCAGCATCTCTACGTAAAATTTTGACACACATCGAATGAAATGTTGACATCCAGATGACTGATGCTTCTTCACCGACTAATTGTTCAACACGTTGCTTCATTTCTTTAGCTGCTTTATTGGTAAACGTAATTGCTAGTATGTTATATGGCGAAACACCTTTTTCATTTAATAAATATGCAATTCTATGCGTAAGCACTCTTGTTTTACCTGAGCCAGCACCAGCCATAATCAAAAGTGGCCCTTCTGTCGTTCTCACGGCTTCGCTTTGTTCGTCGTTCATATTTGCAACTAATGAATTCATTATTGAAACTCCTTCTTAATTTTTACTGTTTTCAATGCTTGCTTAAAATCTGTATAGATTAAATCTCCAACCACAATTGTATGCGCATAATTGGCCATTTGCTGTGCTTCTGACAACGTAGATATACCGCCACCATAAAATAATTGCGTGCTAGTCAAGGTTTCAGCTACTGACTTAACCTTTTCTACATTACCATAAATACCACTATATTCTATATACATGATTGGTAAATGATATAGCTGATCAACCATTTGAGCATAAGCAATGAGATCTTCTTCATTTAAAGCTGTTTGCGCTTGTGTTACTTCAGCTACTTTGCTTTCTGGATTAAGTACGATATAGCCTTCTAAAAACAGTTCATCAAAATTGATAACATGTCCATATTGTTTTAATGCCTTATGTAACATACCATTTTGATATTTAACATCTGCACTATTTAATACTGTAGGCACGAAATAAAAATCAAATCCTGGCATAACGCTATCAATATTGGAAATTTCTAATACTAAAGGAATAGGATATCTACGTACTCTACTCATTAAATGTAATACATTATCTTCTGTTACATTATCTGTGCCACCAATAATAATTGCGTCTGTGTTGGACATACAAATTGCATCTAAATCGCTGTCATTAATAACTTTTGCAGGGTCTAATTTAAATACATGGCGCCATTCTTTTAAATCATACATACAAGTATCTCCTTTTTTAACATACCTTAAATTATATCATTTTCTATTCTCATTTCTAAACTATTATGCCAAATAAATTCGATTATCATTACGTCAAACATGGCTGAGACAAAATCATTGTCCCAGCCATGTTGTAACACTATTCTTTTGTCTTAATATTTAATCGGTCAAGAATCATTGTATATGCATCATTACCCCATTGTAATGAGCGTTTTACACGTGAAATCGTTGCAGTTGATGCGCCCGATTCTTGCTCTATCGTTGCATAGGTATAACCCTGCTTTATCATTTTAGCTACTTGTAATCGCTGCGATAATGACTGTATTTCATTGACAGTGCATAAATCATCGAAGAATTGATAACACTCTTCTCTATTTTCAAGAGTGAGTATTGCATCAAATAATTCATCTAATGCTTTCCCACGTAATTTTTCAATTTGCATCGTTAACAACCCCTAGACTCATTTTCAATATTTAATCTCATTTTAACGTACTAAATGATTAAAGTGTAGTCAAATATACGCAAGAAGTTAAGGAGTTATTCTAAACCAGCACGATTAAAAATTGTATCCACTTGATTTAAATGGTGTTTTGGATCAAAGCATTCGTCTAATTCATCCTTAGATAATACATTTGTAATTGTTTCATCTTGTTCAATTAATTCGCGGAACGGTGTTTTCGTTTCCCATGATTCCATTGCTTTTGGCTGTACTTTATCATAAGCTTCTTCTCTTACCATTCCTTTATTGATAAGTGCTAATAATACACGTTGCGAATATATAAGACCAAATGTTTTATCAATATTATTTCTCATATTATCTTCATAAACAGTTAGTCTATCTACAATATTTGTAAAACGGTTAAGCGCATAATCTAATGCAATAGTAACATCAGGTAACATAATACGTTCAGCAGAAGAATGTGATATATCACGTTCATGCCATAAAGGTACATTTTCATATGCAGTTGTAATATAGCCTCTTATTACGCGAGATATGCCAGTGATATTTTCTGATCCGATTGGATTGCGTTTATGTGGCATAGCAGAAGAGCCTTTTTGTCCTTTGGCAAATGCTTCTTCAACTTCACGTGTTTCTGTTTTTTGTAAGTTTCTAATCTCTACTGCAAATTTTTCCATAGACGTTGCTATAAGCGCTAGCGTTGCAATATAATATGCGTGACGATCCCGTTGTAATGTTTGTGTTGAAACTGGCGCTGCGTCAATACCTAAGTGCTTACACACATAGCTTTCAATTTCAGGAGGGATATTCGCAAATGTACCAACAGCACCGCTCATTTTCCCTACTTCAATTTCTTTGCGCACCTCTTTAAAGCGCTTTAAGTTACGTTTCATTTCCGTATACCATAGTGCCATTTTGATACCGAAAGTTGTAGGTTCAGCATGCACCCCATGTGTACGTCCCATCATTAAGGTATATTTGTATTTTTGAGCTTTTTCAGCTAGAACAGTTATAAATCGTTCTAAATCTTTTTCAATGATATCATTGGCTTGTTTAATGACGTAACTTAACGCTGTATCTACGACATCAGTTGAAGTGAGTCCATAATGCACCCATTTTCTTTCTTCTCCAAGTGTTTCTGAAACTTGTCTTGTAAAGGCAACAACATCATGACGTGTTTGTTCCTCTATTTCTTTAGCCCGATTGACATCTACTTTTGCATTTTGGCGAATTTTTTTAACATCGTCTTTAGGAATATATCCTAATTCACTCCATGCTTCACAAGCTAAAATTTCTACTTCTAACCATGCTTCGTAACGATTTTGATCTGTCCATATCTTTGACATTTCTTCTCTTGAATAGCGCTCTATCATTTTTTTAACTCCTATCACTAGTAATTTGATGAATGACTTGCATTAAAACTGTACAATAATACGAAATAAAACGAAAAAGTTCGTTTTTTAATCACTTCAACCTTAGCTTATCAAAATTTCAAGTAAATGTATAAAGTTTTTCCTTACTTTCATATTCTATGATAATCTGAATACGAAAACAATTACTATCAACATTTTTACCACAAAAAAAGGAGCCGGACAGAATTCATTATGAATTCGTATTCCCGCCCCGATATGGTTGACTAGAATTGAAAAAAGCTTGGTATTAGCGTGTTTTCAATCCAGCCAACTACTGCAAATATATAGTTCATAGCCTAAATTATAAAGATGTTCCAAACTGTTTATCTTAATAGAACTAATCTGTATTCAATTTCTTTCCTATAAAAATGATTTCCTGTTTTAATACTTCTATGCTACCGTCAGCAAGCTTTTGAAATATAGGCTTTTCAATTCGACGTATTGGTATATATCCGTCAGAGCGCATGCGTTGTATACATTCAGTTATTGTTTCATTGTCATTTACTTGGAATTTCATAATCCACAACACTTTCTAATTCTTCAGGTTCATAAGCTGCTAACTTACGTTTACGTACACCTTTCGTCCAGAAACCACCATGTATATTTCTAGGCTCATATGCAATAATAAATGCTTTAGGATCTAGATTTTTTATGGTATCCATTAATTTAAGCTCATATTTGCGTGGAGTTAATATTTGCATCACCATACGACTGCCATCGCGTCCAAAAGCTGCGTAGTGTGTCACACCATAGCCTAAATTTCGCAATTCATTCGGCAAATCATGTTCGTATTCACCAGAGGTTACATTAACTACAACATAACCTAGCGCTAACTTTTCTTCTATTTTCATACCAACGATAATTCCAACAGAAAAGCCCAGCGCATATGCAAAAATGTTTTGTATTTGATTTAAACTTGACATTACTAATCCTAAACCTACGACATAGACTAATACTTCTAAAAAGCTCACGACTGCAGCAACATATCGATATCCTTTTAGTGTTAGAATCGTCCTCATGGTTAGGAATGTCACATAGCACACATTAATAATAAAAATAGCAAATACCATGAGCCATGGGTTTTGTGCAATTGCAGACATAAAATTCCTCTTTTCATTCATCAAATCCAGATTATTTTATCAGCCAAACTGATTTTTGTCACTAGTTTTTTTATTAACTTTCAGTATTCATATCACTTTTGGGCCAGCTATATCGTGTATAAGCCAGTTCTCTTTTATGAGCATTTCTAATATAATGACGTTCAATTGTTTGACGAGCTGCCTCAGATACATCTTTTCCTTCTAAATAATCATCTATATCATTATAAGTTACACCTAACGCTTCTTCGTCTGGTAATTGCGGTTTATCATCTTCTAAATCAGCAGTAGGAACCTTCTCATATAAATGTTTGGGTGCATGTAAGAAGACTAAGAGTTGGCGTCCTTGACGTTTATTCAAACCGAAAATTGGCGCAATATCTGCAGCACCATCACCATATTTAGTAAAAAAGCCGGTAATATTTTCCGCAGAATGATCCGTACCAACAACAATGCCTTGCGTATGAGATGCGATGGAAAACTGTACTTTCATGCGCTCTCTTGCCTTTTCATTGCCTTTTTGAAAATCTGTTAACTTGATACCCGCTTCTTGTAGAGAAGTAACACTTTGATCTACAGCAGGCTTGATATTTACAGTCACTACTTTATCAGGTTGAATAAACGCGATTGCATCGTCAACTTCAGCTGCATCTTTTTGCACACCATACGGTAATTTAACCGCAATAAATTCGCATTTACGACCTTCTGCGTTTAATTCATCTACAGCTAGCTGTGCGAGTTTACCAGTTAACGTTGAATCCTGTCCACCAGATATGCCAAGAACTAAACTTTTGATGAATGAATGTGATAGCACATAATTTTTAATAAATGACTTAATACTTTCAATTTCTTCTGCTTCATTAATCTCTTTTTTAACTTTCATTTCCTTAACAATGATATCTTGTAACTTAGTCATTTTCTTCCTCCATCTCTTTCACGTGCTCAGCAACCTCAAATATACGTTTATGTTTATTTTCCCAACATGCTGTACTTAAATCAACGGGATACTCTTGGGGATTTAAATAACGTTTATTTTCATCCCACAATTGAGATAATGCTTTTGTTAAATAGGCTTGCGCCTCATCTTCAGAAGGTAAATCATAAACCAGTTTACCTTGTTCAAAGATTACATGGTGTAAATCAATAGCATCAAATGATTTAATATATTTCATCTTATAAGTATGAACCGGATGAAACATTTTTAATCGACTCTCATTATTAGGATTTTCGTGTTCTAACGTTATATAATCCCCTTCCGATTTCCCTGTTTTCTTATTAATGATGCGGTATACTTTTTTCTTACCTGGTGTCGTTACTTTTTCTGCATTATTAGATAATTTAATGCGATCAACGTATTGGCCTTCATTATTTTCAACGGCAACAAGTTTATATACCGCACCCAAAGCTGGCTGATCATAACCAGTGATTAATTTTGTACCTACACCCCAAGAATCTACACATGCACCTTGGGATTTCAAGCTCATAATAGTCTGTTCATCTAAATCGTTTGAAGCAATTATCTTAGCATTAGGAAAACCTGCTTCATCTAACATTCGACGTGCTTCTTTAGACAAGTAAGCAATATCGCCAGAATCTAAACGTATACCAACAAAATTAATCTTATCTCCTAATTCTTTAGCAACTTTAATCGCAGTTGGTACACCTGACTTCAATGTGTGAAATGTATCAACAAGAAAGACACAATCTTTATGTCGTTCAGCGTATTTTTTAAATGCCGTATATTCATCCCCATATGTTTGTACTAACGCATGCGCATGTGTACCTGAAACTGGCAAACCGAATAGCTTACCCGCACGCACGTTACTCGTTGAATTAAATCCTCCAATATAAGCAGCTCTAGCTCCCCACAAAGCAGCATCTAATTCTTGTGCACGTCTAGTTCCAAATTCCATTAATACATCGTTCGGGGCTACTTGACGAATACGACTGGCTTTCGTTGCAATTAAAGTGTGAAAATTGATGATATTCAGTAATTCTGTTTCCAACAATTGTGCTTGAATTAAAGGCGCTTCCACCCTTAACATGGGTTCATTTCCAAAGCAAAGCTCTCCTTCTTGCATCGCATGAATATGGCCAGTAAATCTTAATTGCTTTAAATATTCTAAAAAGTCATCCTGATAACCTATAGATGCAAGATAAGCAATGTCTGAATCTGTAAATTTAAAATTTTCCACAAACTGAATTACCCGTTTCAAACCATTAAATACTGCATAACCACTATCAAATGGCATATTTCTAAAATACAAATCAAAAACTGCCATTCGCTCATGTATGCCGTCATGCCAATAACTTTCTGCCATATTTATTTGATATAAATCATTATGCAACATTAAACTATCATCACTATATTGATACACAAGACTCTCTCCAATCGATCTTTTTATATATTTTATCATAATTCAAACATTCAGAATAATTTAGTTGTTTAATACATACTTTATGTGATCTGCTTTAAAAGACAAATTAGTGACAATGTAATCTTTTTTATGGCCTTTTAATAGCTCTCCATTATAATGGTGATGAGGTGAGCATATGTTAAGGGAAAAAGCCATACAATTTATCCAAACTATGTATAAAGAATTAAAATATTCACAAACTAAAATGAATGCTCGTATACTACAAATAGAGCAAGAAATTGAAGAATCTGGTATTTATACACATACATTAGAAGAATTAACGTATGGTGCCAAAATGGCATGGAGAAATTCAAATCGTTGTATCGGCCGACTATTTTGGGAATCGTTAAACGTTATTGATGCGAGAGATGTTCAAGATGAATCGTCCTTTATAAATTCAATCCATCAGCATTTATCTTTAGCAACAAATGGCGGAAAAATAAAACCTACAATTACTATTTTTTCAGCGGAAAACCCACCTAAAATTTTCAACAATCAAATCATTCGCTATGCTGGATACGATGACATGGGTGACCCTGCAGAACGAGACGTGACTCGTCTAGCACAACACTTAGGATGGCAAGGTAATCATACAGATTTTGATGTGTTACCATTAATCTTTCAAATTCCTGGGAAGCGTGTAACATATCATGAACTTCCTTCTGAACTTGTGAAAGAAGTTGATATTAAACATGAGCATTACCCTAAATTAAAAGCACTTAATTTAAAATGGTATGCCGTTCCTATTATTTCAAATATGAATTTAGTTATCGGTGGCATCACATATACCTGCGCTCCTTTTAACGGCTGGTATATGGTCACTGAAATTGCAGTTCGAAATTTTACTGATTCTTATCGCTATAATTTATTAGAAAAAGTTGCAGATGCTTTCAATTTTGATACACTAAAAAATAATACATTCAACAAAGATCGGGCATTAGTTGAATTGAATTATGCGGTCTATCATTCATTCAAATCGCAAGGCGTTTCAATTGTTGATCACTTAACGGCTTCTAAACAGTTTGAACTTTTTCAACAAAAGGAAGCTCAAGCAGAACGCCAAGTGACTGGTAAGTGGTCCTGGCTGGCACCGCCATTATCGCCAACTTTAACTGATAACTATCACCATGGTTTTAATAATGAGATGAAAGATCCAAATTTCTATTATAAAAAGAACAAAACAACATCTTGCCCTTTCCATTAAACACGCTTATGGAGGTCAACTATGAAATTACATTATTTAGGTCCAAAGGGCACTTTTTCTTTTTTAGCAAGCCAACAAATCGTCTCAGAGCCATCAATTGATCGGTGTGCACAGTCCAACTTGCTTGAGGTTATTTTAGCTGTTGTAAATAATAAAGAAGATATGGGAATCGTTCCTATCGAAAATTCTATTGAAGGGACGATTAATATGGTTGCAGATGCACTAGCACAACAAGATATTTTTGCCCACGGGGAAATTATCATAAATATTCACTTTGGATTATATGCATTGCCCCATACATCACTTTCTGATATTTCTACCGTTTATTCGATTGCACCAGCGATCAGTCAAACACGTAACTTTATACACCAACATGGTTTTAATTACGATTATGTCGATAGTACTATTCAGAGTTTAGATAAAATTACATCGACGACTGCAGCAATTGCACCACTGGGCAGTGGAGAACGACTAGGATTTAAGGCCTTAGCATCAAATATTGAAGATTATCCGCATAACACAACACGCTTTTTAATCATCAAAAATCATAATCATTTTAAACCGTATACCAGTCAGACCATACTTGTTATAACACCTCAGTCCGATAAACCCGGCCTATTAGCCAGCATATTAAATACATTTGCATTATTTAATATTAATTTATCATGGATAGAATCACGACCTTTAAAAACAGAACTTGGAAAATATCGATTTTTTGTCCAAGCTGACAGAGGTTTAAATGATGAATTAAAGAAAGTGATTTCAATATTAGAAACATTAGACTTTAAAATTAAAATTATCGGTTCGTTTTCTAATTAAAAATAATTCTGAAATAGTTTCAATGGTATCATTTTGAAGAAAATAAGCCGGGAGCTTCTAGTAATTTTTTATAACGCACCTCGTTAATTTAGTTTAGTGGTATTTATTA
>NZ_KV809466.1:58385-76911 GCF_001812565.1 Staphylococcus sp. HMSC059F04
AGCAAGTTGGGGTGGGGCCCCAACAAAGAGAAATACGAAAAGCATTCCGCCAAGCAAAGCAAGTTGGGGTGGGACCCCAACAAAAAGACTTTCCAAAAGAAAGTCAACGAACAAAGCGAGTTGGGGTGGCTGAGACGGCACTCTAGGAAAGCGAAGCCATTCAATACGAAGTATTGTGAAAATAGAGAACAGCAGCAAGATATTTTCTAATTGAAAATGATCTTACTGCTGTTTTTCTGAGATTTATGTCCCAGACCATATTTTTTTGGAATTTATATTCCTACCTGTATTATTTTAAATTTTTATCTTAAACTGTATTTTCTTGTATTAATATTTATACTTTAGCCATTATTTTAATGGTAAAGCTTTTGAAATATCAATACCTAAAATGATAGGCATAAAGAAATAAACTACAATAATGATAAGTACGGCACTAATGAGATTGACCCAAAAACCTACATAAGCCATTTCCTTAATTTCTAATTTCCCAGTACCAAACACGATTGCATTGGGCGGTGTTCCCACAGGTAACATATAAGCACAGTTCGCTGCCATAGCTGCAGGAACCATCAATAATAATGGGTGTACATCAACAGCTACAGATAATGATGCCAATATTGGTAATATCATCGTCGCTGTTGCTGTATTGGAAGTTATTTCTGTTAAAAACAGGACAAATAATGTAATAACAGCTACAATAATCATCGGGCTAACACCATCTAAAGATTTTAATTGTAAACCTAACCATTTAGCCAAACCACTCTCTGATATCCCTTTCGCTAAAGCTAAGCCACCACCAAATAAAATTAGTACTCCCCATGGTAATTCTTTAGCCACTTCCCAATCAATGATTCGTTGAAACTGTTGTTTGTTCTTTGCGGGTATAATGAAAAGTAGCACTGAAATAAATATGGCGATGGTACCATCAGCTATTTCTGACGTTACAGACCAATTATTCAATAAAAATTCACGCGAAATCCAGAGTAAACTTGCAAATACAAATATAGCCTGAACAACCTTTTCTTCGTACTTCATTTTGCCAAGCTCATCTAATTTCGATTGAATCAATGATTGTCCACCAGGCAAATATTTCATATCATGTTTAAAAGCTACATATCTTAAATATGCCCATGTTAATGCGATAAGTATAAATACAGTTGGAATACCAATAATCATCCATTTAGCAAAACTAATTTCTTGTCCAAAATGTTGTTCAAATTGTCCTTTCAAAATTATTAATGGTGGCGTTCCTATCAGTGTGCCAAGACCACCTATCGTTCCTGCATAACCTATCGCTAATACTAAAGACTTTTCAAATTTGTGTAAGCTGACTTTGTGTTTTTCTTTATCATTCAATTCATTTGCTTCTTTAATTATAGCTAGTCCAATAGGAATCATTATCATGACAGCTGCTGTGTTTGACACAAACATTGATAGAAACCCTGTTGCTATCATAAAACCCAATAATATTTTGGCTGTACTTGCCCCTATATACTTGATAATCGTTAAGGCAACACGTGTATGCAAATTCCATCTTTCCATTGCAATAGCTAGAATGAAGCCACCTAAAAATAAGAAAATAATATCATTGCCATATTCTGATGATACAGCTTCAGGTGATAACACATGACCAATTGGTAATAAAATTAGCGGTAAAAAACTTGTTGCTGCAATCGGAATTGCTTCTGTTATCCACCAAATTGCAATCCACACAGTTATTGCTAATACAAAAACCCCTTTTTCTGGCAAAGTTGGTGGATGAAAGAAAATTAATATTAAAGCAAAACATAGCGGCCCTATAATAAGTCCTAATAATTGCCCTAAATTGTAAGACTTTTTTGTACTATTTTGCGAGAAAAATGTTAAATAACTTGATGTCCGTTGCTGCGAGTCATTTTTTGAAAATAACATCGCTTCCACCCCCTACATCTTTATGTTAATTATCAAAATATTCACTTAATAGATGATAATTATAAGTATTATAACATATAAAAAAACACCCTTTTGAAAATTAATTCAACAGAGTGTTCGAGTAAATAAATTTTATTATTCAATATTAATTAAATTTATATTGATTTCTTCAGTCTGATTTATGGTCACGTCTTTGGCATCTTCAACATGTATCGTTTTTTCAGCATTATCAAATGTATTAGCCGAAATGCAAACAGTTTGATGCTTCACATTATTATAGCTGCGTATGTGAATAGCATCTTTAGTCATCTTACCTTTAAAATGATTGTTAATAATATTGATATTTCTCCCTGCCTCTGTTTGATGTTCCTGCCCCAGCATATCAGCCGCATTTTTCCCATCTTTCACTGCTAAAAAGCGGATGCCTCCAGCACAGCTAATAAAATGATTATGCGCAATAAATGTATCTTTCCATTTCAATGGTGTCACTGCATAGTCAGTCATGCCATCAAAAACATTATTATTTATGTGAACATTTTCATAAAAATGTTGATAACGACTCGCATGAGAGCCAATCGCCCGATTCCAAGGACCCATGCCAGCTGCTTTAGATTTTCCAAAGTAGCAATTTTCTATCACTACATTTTTAGTTATCGTACCATCACGCGTTCCAAATTTTGGAAATGCTCCAGGCACTTGTATATCGAGTTGAACAGCTTCTGAAAACCAGCGATCTCCATCTACATCTCTAAATCCAATAAATCGACATTGCTTAATATACAAACCATTGATTCCACAAGCATCAATACAGTGGCCTCCTACAACATTTCTAATGGTGACATCCAACAACTGTATATCTTCAGCATGTCCAAAACAAAGTGCGGTATTATTATAGGGACAATTTTTACCGTTCATATCAAAGGTGCCCCCTTTAATATGGATATGACCATTACCACGATATTCATGATAGAAAATATATGGTTTCCCATTTTTCAATAAGGCATCTTTACCTGTTCGCAATAAAGTGGTTTGCTCATCTAGCAATAATGTCGTTCCTTCATAAATAACTAATGCTTTATTTATATGAAATTCACCCGCAGGTATATAAACCGTTTGTCTTCCTTTTCTTCGATGTGCAATATTAAGTGCTTTTTGAATCGCCCGTCTATCTGCACGTCGATTCTTGCCTTTCAACCCATAATCTTGTGCATTGATAATCATATCGCACCTCCTCAAAAAAAGTTGTAACTGCAGTGTCCTATGGCTATACTTATTACTATAAATACATCATATCACATTACACGTTTTTCTTTATTTTAAGCAATTTGGGAGGCAAAAATGATTAAGAAAGCATTAATCGTAGTTGATTATTCAAATGATTTTATCGCAACTGATGGAAAATTAACGTGCGGACATCCAGGCCAAGCCATAGAGGAGTATATCAAATCCCGATTGGAAGCATATCATGCCGCACAACAAGACATTATTTTTACAATGGATTTACATTACGAAGAGGATATTTATCATCCAGAAACCCATCTTTTTCCACCACATAATCTTGCGGGCACACATGGACGAGAATTGTATGGAACGATAGGTGATTTCTATAAGCAACATCAAGATCAAAAGCATATTCACTATCTCGATAAACGTAGATATGATTCTTTTTATGGTACACCTCTTGATTCTCTTTTACGTGAACGGCATATTGATACCATTGAAATCGTAGGTGTGTGCACTGATATTTGTATTCTTCACACAGCGATTTCAGCATATAATTTAGGCTACAATATTCATATACCAGCCAAAGGGGTCGCTTCCTTTAATCCAGCTGGACATGCTTGGGCGTTGCAACATTTTAAAAATACATTGGGCGCAGAGGTAGAAGAATAATCTGAAAACGTGCTAAAATAAAAGATATCATATTTAGTAAGGGAGAATAAAAGCATGACAAAAACTTATATATTCGGGCATAAAAATCCAGATACTGATGCAATTTCATCAGCTATCATTATGGCAGATTTTGAACAACTCAGAGGTAATACTGAAGCAACTGCTTATCGTTTAGGTGACGTAAGTGCAGAAACACAATTTGCGTTAGATCATTTTAATGTCAATGCACCCGAACTTTTAACAGATGATTTGGAAGATCAAGATGTTATTTTAGTTGATCACAATGAATTCCAACAAAGTTCAGATACGATTTCTGGTGCTACAATTAAACATGTTATTGATCACCATAGAATCTCTAACTTTGAAACAGCAGGACCTTTATATTATCGTGCTGAACCAGTGGGTTGTACAGCTACTATTTTATATAAAATGTATAAAGAGCGTGGTTTTGAAATTAAACGTGAAATTGCAGGACTTATGGTGTCTGCAATCATTTCAGACAGCTTATTATTTAAATCACCAACTTGTACTAAAGAAGATGTTGCCGCTGCTCAAGCACTAAAAGACATCGCTCAAATAGATTTAGATAGTTATGGTTTAGATATGCTTAAAGCAGGCGCATCTACTACAGATAAATCTGCTGAATTTTTAATTAATAAAGATGCAAAATCTTTCAACATGGGAGATTATGTCACTCGTATTGCGCAAGTTAACACAGTAGATATTGATGAAGTATTAGACCGTAAAGATGAATTTGAAAAAGTAATGTTAGAAGCAAGTGCCAATGAAAAATATGATTTATTCGTGTTAGTTGTCACTGATATTATCAATAGTAACTCTAAAATATTAGTTGTTGGTGCTGAAAAAGAAAAAGTTGGCGAAGCATTTAATGTTAAGTTAGACGACGGTATGGCATTCTTAACTGGTGTTGTATCACGTAAAAAACAAGTTGTTCCTCAAATAACTGAAGTTTTAATTAAATAAAAGTTTTACAGTTTAATTGAATATTAATTAAGTAACGATTTTCATTGCTCATGCTGTGGAAATCGTTATTTTTTATAGTGAGTCAATATTTATATCATTTTTTCACATTACATCCTCTTACCCTAAATGCAAACACAAAAACTGAATTAGTATGATTATAATGAGCCATATATTACAATGACAATGATATGTATTTATCTTATTAGACATGCTTTTATGGTCAAAACGTAATTATGAGTTTATAAAAAATGAGTCTGGAACATCATTATGTTTTAAACTATAAACTAAATATTGGCAGTAATTGACTTGATTGAAAGTACGCTGATACCAAGCTTTTTTCAATCCTAGTCAACCTTGCCGGGCGAGACTACGAATTCATAATGAATCCTGTCCCACTCCCCATGTCATTAATAATATTGATATAGAAAAAAGGAGGCACTGCATTGAATCACATAGAACAAAGATTTAATGAGAGCAAACAATATTTTAATACTCAAGCTACTAAAAATGTTAAGTTTAGAAAACAGCAATTAAAAAGTTTGCGTAAAAATATTAAAAATAATGAAAAAGCATTACTAGAAGCATTGAAAAAAGACCTAGGCAAAAGCAATGTCGAAGCCTACGCGACTGAAATTGGCATCGTACTAAAAAGTATTAAGCTCGCACTCAAAGAATTAAAATCTTGGACTAAAACCCAACAAGTCGATACCCCATTATTTATGTTTCCAACAAAAAGTTATATTATGAAAGAACCTTATGGTACTGTCTTAATTATCGGACCTTTTAATTATCCTGTTCAACTAGTATTTGAGCCACTCATAGGTGCCATAGCAGCTGGTAATACGGCTATTATTAAGCCATCCGAATTGACACCACACACTACCGAAGTCGTTAAGCACATCATTGAATCGTCTTTTGAACATCGGTATATTAGTATTGTTGAAGGTAGTATTGATGAAACTCAAACGTTGCTTCATCTCCCCTTTGATTACATTTTCTTTACAGGTAGTGAAATGGTTGGACGTATTGTTTATGAAACAGCTAGCAAACAATTGACTCCTGTAACCCTTGAATTAGGAGGAAAATCACCTGTTATTGTCGACGAAACTGCGAATATTAAAGTAGCAAGTGATAGAATAACCTTTGGAAAATTTACAAATGCTGGACAAACGTGCGTAGCACCTGATTATATATTAGTAAATAAAAAAGTAAAATCTACACTAATTACAGCATTAAAACACTCTATTGCAGAATTTTATGGCAAAAATGTTCAAAACAGTCCTGATTATGGGCGCATTATTAATGACAAACATTTTACTAGGTTAAATGAATTATTAAATATTCATCACAATGAAATTATTGTTGGAGGGACTAGCGACAAAGAAAACCGATATATAGCGCCTACATTGTTAGAAAATATTACCCCACATTCTAAAATTATGGAAGAAGAAATATTTGGCCCTATTCTACCTATCATTGAATACGATGATTTTAATGAGGCATTAGATATCGTGCGCGCAAAATCAAAACCTTTAAGTTGTTACTTGTTTAGTGAAGATGAAAATAATACACAACGCGTACTGAATGAATTATCATTTGGTGGCGGTGCAATTAATGATACTTTAATGCATTTAGCTAATCCAAATTTACCTTTTGGAGGCGTTGGTGCTTCAGGCATTGGACAATATCATGGTAAATATTCATTTGATACATTTAGTCATGATAAATCTTATATATTTAAATCGACACGTTTAGATTCAAGTATGATTTATCCACCTTATAAAGGTAAATTAAAATACATTAAAGCGTTTTTTAAAAATTAATAAACAAGCCCAATAACTACAAGGCAGTTTTGATAGATTGACTATCATGACAACATATGCCAATGTGTTATTGGGCTTATTTTTATCTATTATTTCAATTTAAAAATGTGACACAAACACCTTCTGGAGCAACATGTGTTGAATCAGTCAACAATAACTTTCCAGTATCATGATTGCGTTCAAAGACTGTGACAATGCCTCCATCTTCTTGATGTGCACAAACAATGTAATCATCTGAAGCTGTTATATTAAAGTCTCGAGGAAATACGCCGCCACTTTTAACGATATCAATTAACTCTAGATGTGCACCTTCGTCACTTAATTTAAAAATGGCAATGCTATCATCTCCCCTATTACTCACATAGATAAAACGTTGGTCGTGAGATAAGCGTACTGCTGCTAACTTCGTTTCATTTTGTAGCTGTTCTGGTATTGTTGAATGACGTTCTAATTCATGAAACTCGCCATTTTGATAAGTTGTCACACTGATGATATTTGATAATTCATGTACCACATACGCATATTGTCCATTGTTATGAAATGCGATATGACGAGGCCCATCTGCATCATTAAATTGTGATACTGCACTTTCTTTAAATCCTTTATCACTGAATTCATATGTGATAATTCGATCCGCACCCAAATCAGTAACAACAACAAAGCGTTGATCTGGTGTCTCATGAATGAAGTGTGCATGTGAGTGTTCTTGACGTTCATGAGAACCAAGGGGATAATGGAGTGCTAATTCATCTATAAGGTTGATAATATGGCCTGTTTGAGTATCCAATTTATATAATCTCACAAGTCCAGCACTATATACTGCCTCAAAAAGGTATTCACCACTTGTTGATATAGATATATAACAACCTGTCCCTTCCGTTGATGGCAGACATTGATTCATATATGTTAAAGAGCCATCCGCTTCCTTTTTAAAACTTGCAACACCACACTGAGCATCCTCTTTTGTGATTGCATATAAATAATCATCTGTCTGAGCCAAATATGTTGATGCTTCAATGTTGTAACCTGTTTCTAAAAATTTGATACGCCCTTGTACATCATCTAATTCATAACGATAAATACCCTTTCCGTTATGTTTCGTATATGACCCAATATATCCAATTGTCATAACTATCATCCCTCCAAACTTCTTATTTACTATTCTATAAAAGATTACAATTAAATAACAACTATTTAACAAATAAAAAAACAGCGTCTGTAACACTAACAGACACTGACTAAAACAATATAGAATTAAGCATTATTTCCTTCAATATCAGAAATAATTTCTTTTGTTTTTCTTTCGATATCTTCAAAATCTTTTTTGAAAATGTAAGCAAAAGCTACAAAACCTACACTTACAATGACAGTTGTAATAGCCACTAAGCTAAATACAAATTTAAATAATCCTTTAATAAAGTTCCACATTGCGATTTCACCTCTATTTAAAAATAAGCATATTTACAATATATAATATTATCACATATGCATTTACCATTAAACTTATACCCTTATTCTGATATAATAATCAAAAGCTTATCACAATATTTTGTTACCAATTCCACCAATTAATAATAGCATTTTTTACTTTATTATAAGTGTTTCCATTCATGAAAATCACCTCATTAATTATGATTAGCAATATCTAATGCTGTTATTTATTATAAATTCATTATTGTGAAAAATACAATTAATAACATATTACAATTCTGTAATAAATTAACTTGTGGAGGTTTACAATGCAACATGTTCAAACTGAAATTATGACACATCGTGGCTCACACTATGATTTAGGTGTTAAAACAGCTCAATGGTTACGTAAAACCCCTTTACTAAAAAATAGAGAACAAGAGTGGAAGAAACGCATGCCAAGATTTGATATAGATGTTAAAGAAACGTATGGCGTTTTTCAAACATATGCGCCAGAAATATGGCAAGAACTAACTGGAATGCAAGATGTATTAAATCTTCCAAGTAAACAAATGGTCTTAAATTTCGCACATTATCGTTTTACTGATTTACCAGAGAGCGGTTGTACCGTCTTTCAAGGCAAAGATTATATGGTCAGAAATTATGATTATCATCCTGCAACTTATGATGGTCGTTACTTATTATTTCAACCGAATGATGGTGGTTTAGCTCAAATTGGACCTACATCCAGAGTGACAGGTCGAATGGATGGCATGAATGAAGCTGGCCTAGTAATGGGGTACAATTTCATGCATCGTAAAAAGCCAGGTAATGGATTTGTATGCTATATGATTGGTCGCTTAATTTTACAATATTGTAAAACTGTTGATGATGCAATTACGTTTTTACAAGAACTTCCTCATAGAAGTTCTTTCAGCTACATAGTTATGGATAAAAACTTAAACCATGCAATTATTGAAGTCACGCCTCGCAGTTTCAACGTCCGTTATGATAAAGTATGTACGAATCACTTTGAACTTTTAACTCACGAAAATAGAAATTATACGGCTGAATCTCAAGCTCGCCTTGAACATACTATCAGTCAAACAACACAATCACTTGACAAACATCAAGCATTCAAACTATTTAATGATCCTCAATATGAAATATATAGTAAATTATTCAGAAGTTGGTCTGGTACGATCCACACTTCTATGTATGAACCACAATCTTTATTTGCATGGATGACTTTAGGTGAAAATAAAGCGCCACGCGTTATTGATTTTCAAGCATGGTTAAACGGCACGCCGGTATCCTTTAATCAATTTGATGGTCGTTTAGATACTGATTTAACCTTTGCTACTTATTAATGAAAAAACATTAAATAACGTGTTTACTTCTATAACGAATAAACAAAAGAGAATAAGTCTCTGACAACATATAATTAAACATTAGGAATTAGTTTAAAGTATTTAGACAAGGCTTTTGAGGGTTCAAGATGTGCTGAAACTATTACCAATGAAAGCAAGTCAATAATACGAACGATCGTTAATAAAGAAAAGAGCGGGACTACGAGTTCATGATGAATTCGCAGTCCCGCCCTGGCAAGGTTGACTAGGATTGAAAAAAGCTTGGTATCAGCGTACTTTCAATCAAGTCAATTACTGCCAATATTTAGTTTATAGTTTAAAACATAATGATGTACCAAACTGAACTGTTTTCTAGGTATCATGTTTTAGACTCTGTGTCATCTAATTATTGGATTATTATATCTCCATCAGTTGTATAAAACTCTAAAATGTTGTGACTGATACCTACTTTTCCTTCTTTAAATGCTGACTGTGTGACAACACTTTTACCGTGACCTGGATGAAGTTTTAATAATGTGTTTTTTGGCTTTCGTTTATATGCAAAATTAATGTCTCCATTTTTCGTAGCTGCTTTCAAATTTGATTGTCGCGGCATATCTTCAAATCTTATATCTCCTTGATTAGCAAGAAAAATAGAATCATTCATTTGGCTATTTTCAATGTTAAAGCCCCCACTGTCTACTTTAAAACGACTTGACCGCATCTTACTGTTATTGATGTTCATATAATAATTATCGCCATTGATTTCAGCATTATCGAAATGACAATTGGTAATATTTATGCTATCAACCCCTTTATAAATTGTTGTCTCAGCTGACTGAATACCATCAATAATTAACTTATTGTTTGGAGCATCGATCGTTAAATGCTTTAACATTTTAGATGGTACCTCTATTTCAATCATATAATTAATGGTTCTAAATGGATTGACATTAACACTATAACCTCTATTTGAAGATTTGGTTTGCATTACGCGCAATGTACCTTTGTATTTATGCATAGTTACCTTATTATCACTGTAATATTTCACCTTAAATTGTTTACCTTGCTTTATATGAACGCCACCAGAAGCTTTAATTGATAAACTTTTTATTTCATTTGCATCATAAGACTGAGTATATTTCAAATTTTTATATTTTTCTTTATCATGCATAAACCATGATAGTGTACCGCTAATGAAGAAAATAATAAATATAGCGATACCTGCAATCATTACTTTTTTCATTATTGGACGCTTCCTTTAACCGTTTTAATATACCACATTAAATATTTAATAATTAAACGATAAATTAAATTAACCAGTTTTAATGCTAAAACGATAAATATTAATCCCAATCCTGAATATGAAAGCCCAAATAAAATATTACTCAATGAATCTGGAATGTGTCGCCACAAACTTACGAGCATTAAAATGATAGGTGTTAATGTTAGAACACAAGCCATTACCAATATAAGCATTAAAATCATCCCAACAATTAATGTAGGAATTAAAATAAATAGCGTCGATAATACACCTAAACTAAGTGATGCCATAACTGCTCTAACAACATTACGTAGATTAGGACGGAACTCTGCATAACTAATCGCTGATTTCGCTTTAAAATTTTTGGCAATATTTTGCGGTTCCGGCATTTTTGTAACAATTTGTTGTTCTGTTTTCCCTTGTTGTTCTTCAGCCAAAAACATCGATTCATACTTATACATAATTTGGTCTTTTTGTTCTCGAGGCAACTCATCTAATTCAATTTCAAGCTGGTTTAAAAAAGTAATCTTATCCATACGTTCACTCCACTATATCGTTTATCTATATATCATATTTAGTGGTAAAAATTTAATAAGTCGAATGTATTAGCGACTGAAAAATTCTAATCGTTTTACACTATTATCTTTATATAAAATAGATAATTTCATATGATTTTGCTTATCAAAATATGTAATTGACTTATATTTCTTGCCCTGATGTGTTTTTTTATAGCTTTCCCCTAAATTCATAATGGCTTGATCAATTGAATCACCAATTTGAACTCCAAAATTAGTAGTAATATTAGAATGATTAATTAACACAATCCCTTTTATTTTATTACTATGCTTTTGAACTTTAACTATAAGATTTTTATACTTTTTATGTGTATAAAAACGATATCTATCTAACTTTATTTTGTGGTTCAGTTGATAATCCGAACTATTGAATTGTTGATTTAGTTGTAAATCATTAATTTTTAGTTCAGATAAATCCACCGACTTTTCATTTTTATAAACATTTAAACTTATTAAAACAATAATGGAACTTATTAAGAATATTAAAAAAACAATCCATCTGTTTTCAATACGCACTTTATTCACCACTTTCTTACTATTTATTAAATATATCATAAGCACTAGCTCGTTGCATTTATCTTTATGGTATCTTTATGAATATCTTATAAAAGAAAGCGTCTTCATTTGTATATTATGCATTTGTTGCTATAATTATATAAACTACTTAATGGGAGGAAATGATTATGGCTAAGTTAGAAACATATTTTAAGCAAAGTCAACCTATTGGTCAGTACATTGATGACATGACAGTAAACAAGGAAAATGTATTGTCAATTTATGAGTCATTCAAGCTACCTAATGATGATCAGCGACTCAAACAGTTGCAACAATCAGCTTACAGCAAAGTATTAGTAATATCAGAAGACTGGTGTGGCGATGCGATGATGAATTTACCTATTCTGAAACGTATCAGCGAAGAACTAAATTGGGAAGTGCGTGTCTTCCATAGAGACGAAGATACGGATTTAATTGATCAATATTTAACTAATGGTACATCTCGTTCGATTCCCATTTTTATCTTTTTAAACGATAACTATGAACAAGAGACCGTTTGGGGTCCACGTGCACAAATTGTTCAAAAATTTGTCGATGACGTTCGTTCAACGCACTTACCTAACAAAGAAGATGCTAATTACGAAGATAAGTTAAATGAAACACATGTTATTATTTCTAATCGTTATAAAACAGACTCTACATTATGGCAAGCTGTTTATGACTCTATTATTACGAAATTAAGTTAATTATCCAATGTAAAAACACCCTAAAAGTTAGAAAAAAGCTAACTTTTAGGGTGTACTTTGTTTCAATATTACTTTTATTATTTTTAATATTTTTTATATATCGCGCTTAGTTGCATAAAACAGTGTTGTTACAAAAAGCACTACAATTGATGCGATTGAGATAAACCACTGCCAATTTGTAAATTCTATATTGCTATTTAATTCTTTTTTTGTTAAATAGCTAAACGGTATATATTTCATCGCATCTTGTATGTGTTCTCCCCATTCTGGAATAAGTCCTAAAAATGGATCAATAAATGGCACAATAAAGATTAAGAAAATACCTATTGTAAATATCACTGCTGGCTTTTGAACAATGAGTGTCAGCAAGAATAATACTAATCCATAAAATAATAAGAAAATCACATAGAACCAAATGTTTTTTAGGAATATATCTCCATCTAATTTATCGCCCTTAGTAAAGGCTTGAATTAACAGCATAGAAATATAAGCTACTCCTGCAAATATAAGTGCTATCAAAATAATTGATATAACTTTCGCCATCACATATCCAATTCTGCTAGAAACTCTGTTCATATAAAGTTGAATTGTCCCTTGTGAATAATCTCTAGTGATTGTTTTAATTACAAAAAGCGTGCCCACAAATAGTAAAGCCCAGTTAATCATTGGAATTAATGACTCATAGTGGACTTTATGCGCATTTTTCATAAACAAGTAGGATACTAGTCCAAATAACCCACCAACAAGTGCAATTGCCACATATGTCAAATAACTTTTTATTATACTAATTAAATCATATTTCACTAGTTGTAAGCTTCTCATTATTTATCACCTCTTTGATTAATATTAAAATACGTGTCGCGCAATGAATTTTTACGTGATTCAATAAACATTGGGTACACATGACGTTGCGCTAACAATTTAAGTAATTGACTATAATCTTGTTGAATTTTAATATGCAATTCTCCAAGTTCAGCATGTGACTCGAGTACATTGAAATGGTTCTCTAGCACTTCTTTCGCCTCGTCAAACTGCTCTACCTTAACTTTAATAATAGTAGCATCATCAATACTTCCTTTTGTCATATCAACATCTTGTACAAATTTACCATTTCTTAAGAAAATAGCACGATCACAAATTAATTCAATATCTTCAAGTTTATGACTAGAGATAAGTATTTTCATTTGTAGTTCTTCAACTAATGACTTAATTGTCTCAAGAACATCAATCGATCCATCTGGGTCCATACCATTCGTTGGTTCATCTAAAATCAAATACTTTGGTTTATTCATCAAAGAAACTGCAATTGCTAATTTTTGTTTCATACCCATAGAGTATTTTTTAACTTTTTTATTAATATATGATCTCATTCCAAAAGCATCGATAATTTTATCTGAATAACTTTTATCAAATCCATTACCTAATACTTGAGCAAATAATTTCAAATTATCTAATCCGGATTTATTATCATAAAGCTTTGGATGTTCGATTAAATAACCTATATTATCTTCACGATTAACCGCAACTTCTCCTTGATAGTTGATAATATTATTGTTCATCACTTTCATCAATGTTGTCTTTCCAACACCATTTTTACCAATAAGTCCTACAATTTGACTTTCCTTAAAATCAAAATCAATTTGGTCTAACACGACATTATCTTTATATGTTTTGGTGATTTTCTTTAATTGCATCAAATACCTCCTGACTTTTTATAAACGTTTAATGTATTTTAACTGTATGAAATAATTAATAATAAATATGAGAATTGCAATTACTAATAATCCGTTGTTTAAAAAATAAGCAACCTCATTTTTAGACAATTGATTATTGAACAAAGCATGATTTAAAACTGTAAAGAAAAATGAATACATAACTGGTATAACAATTAACATGAAGATTAAATAACCAACATAGCTAACGCCTTTTCGCTTATACTCCGTATATTTTGGAAAAGCGATTGGTATAGATAGGAAATTAACAATTAAAAATGAATATGCAGTTGAAATATGCAGTCGATTCATGAGTTCATTATCAATTGTTTGACTATCATATAAACCGATGACCAGTGCTCCAAAAAGTGTTAACAATAAGCACGTAAGATAATTTGCACGAAGCATGTCCTTTTTAGATACGGGCAAACTGGCAAAATATATATAGGCTTGTTGTCCACCTAGTCTTTTATGCACTCTAAACATATGTCCTGCATCAAAGATACTAATTATCATTAAGATGATACCTATTGGAATAAAGATGATAAATCCAAAATCTGTATTTACTGTAATAATAATGTAAATTGGAAAGAACACTAAAAGCCCTAAGTATATGTAAAGGGTCCATTGTCGTAATTTAAAGTTTCGCATCAGAAGGGATTTCATTGTGAATCCTCCCTTACTGATAGATTATTTTTCTGCCCTTTATCTAAATAAATCATTAATTCTTCTATCGTCGGACTATAAACTTCTACATCATGACCAAAAAGCTCTTTAAATGTATTACCGTGACTCGTCAATCCTAAGTAACCAGTGTGGCGTATCTCTTTGTAATCTAGTAGGTCATCTAGTTCGCTATCTAATTGAGCTGCATCACCTTTGACAATATCATATTTTGCTAATAAAGCATCACATTCACCTGTTAATAAGATTTCACCATGCTTTAGATAAACTAAATAGTCGGCAATTTTTTCTAAATCAGACATAATATGCGTTGACATCAATACTGTCTTTTGTTCATCTAATAGTTCATGTTGTATCAATGTCAGAACTTCATTACGAGCTACTGGATCTAATCCAGAGGTAGGCTCGTCAAAAACAAACAGTTCTGCGTGATGACTAAGTGCTAACGCTAATGATAATTTCATTTTCATCCCACTCGAAAGCATCTTTATCTTTTGCTGCTTGTTCAAGTGAAATTGTCTCAAGTAATCGTTAAAACACTTCGTATCCCACTGATTATAAAAAGGTGCCGTATAATACTCTAATTTATCGATTGTCCAATCAGGATTTGCATATATATCTGAATAGACAAAGCCTATTTTATCCTTAATGTACTGTGGTGCATCATCCATAGTACGATTAAAGAGTTGAATTGTTCCACTAGAAGCCTCGAGTAAACCCATTATCAGACGTATGATGGTCGTTTTACCAGACCCATTAGCTCCGATAAAACCAGTGACAAATCCACGTGGTATATTAAAGGAAATATTTTTGAGTTCAATTGATGGATTTTTGTAATTAACGTTGTTTAGTTCTACAACATTCATACTTCATCCTCCTCATAAATCAAAGAGATAATTTCCTTTATTTCTGCTAAAGGCATACCAATCGTTTTAGCCTCTTTACACAATGAATGAGCAAGTTGTTCAATCACAATAAATTGTTTCTCTTTTAAAATAGATTGGTCTTGTTCTTTAACAAAGGTGCCTTTTCCTCTAATTGTAGTCACAAATCCATCTTTTTCTAAATCTTCATAAGCACGTTTTGTCGTGATTAAACTGACTTGTAAATCCTTAGCCAGCTCTCTCATTGATGGTAAATGGCTCCCAGCATCTATCTGACCTGTTAAAATATTTTCTTTTATTTGCTGCTTTATTTGTTCATATATAGGTTGATTAGAGGTGTTTTTTATCAGTATTTTCATGCACGTCCCCCTTTAATAACTGTATATACATAATATACACACTATAACTTCATATGTAAAGAGAAAAAGAGAGATTTATTGTTTTATTCAGGAGGACTGTATATATACTATATATATGCAATTGCATTTTCTCGTAATATATAAGCCGTAAAATGCCTGAAGTTCAGCAATTTACGACTTAAGTATATCGATAAGAACATGGTAAAAAATGTAATTATTATTACTTTATTTTCTATTTTGCTTGCGTCTATCATTGTTCCGACTAATAAAAGCACAAATAATGAACAAAATAGCAGCGGTTAAAATTTTAATTCCTGAGCTTTCGTGATTCGTAGCTTGTAAATAGTATCCAAGAACAAAAAGAATAATTGCTAAAATAGCAAATATTTTAGTTAAATGCTTCATTTCATTCACCTCAACACGAGCATTATATCAGACTTAGCTACAACAATGAACTGATTTTAATAACTATAAATAAGATAGCACACTTTTATATTGATGAAATTAGAATCGAATGTTAGAATATAGGTGTATCCACAAATTATGCTACACAACCCCAAGTCTGTTGCCGCAGACTTGGGGTTTTTTGTGTATGGTCATCCTTTATCTTTCCATTTGTTTTCTAACCAAATACGAAAAATAACAAGTATTCCACCTGTTAATAATGTAGTTATTACATCTAACCACCACGTCATTATGCTACACCTCCCAAACTGCAAAGTGCCATTGGATAGATGACCTGTTCTTATTTTAACATAAAAATAGAACATGTGTTCGCATTAAAGAAATTTATTTCCCTATATTTTTAACATGACTTTATCTTTATCAATTTTCAAGATAATATAAGTATGAATATAAATTAAAGTGAGGTTAAATAAATGAACCCATTAGCACAGAACTTAAATAATGAACTTTATCAGTACAATCCAGAAGTTTTATCCATGTTGTCTCAATTAGGTAAAGAAATGTTTTACCCAAAAGGTATTCTTTCCCAATCAGCAGATGCCAAGTCTACAAAATATAATGCAACAATAGGAATGGCCACAGATAAAGACGGTAAAATGTATGCTAACGAATTATATGGTGTCTTTAATCATTTATCACCAGATGAAATTTTTCCTTATGCGCCACCTCAAGGCATTGAAGGATTAAGAACATTGTGGCAAGAAAAAATATTAAAAGAAAATCCAGATTTAAAGTCACATATGATCAGTAAACCAATCGTGACAAATGCGCTTACTCATGGTTTGTCACTAATTGGTGATCTCTTTGTTGATACAAATGATACTATTTTATTGCCATCACATAATTGGGGTAACTATAAACTAATCTTTAATACAAGACATCAAGCTAATATCAATACTTATGATATTTTTGATAATAATGGCCATTATACTACGGATGCATTAGTATCAACTTTAGAACATTACACTTCTGACAAGGTTATTATGATTTTAAATTATCCAAATAATCCAACTGGCTATACACCAACTAAACAAGAAGTGAAAACAATTGTTGAAGCCATTGAAGCATTAGCCAATAAGGGGACAAAAGTAATTGCGGTTGTAGACGATGCATATTATGGTTTATTTTATGAAGATGTCTATACGCAATCTATCTTCACAGCGCTCACTACTTTAAATCACAAGAATATTTTACCTGTTCGTTTAGATGGTGCAACAAAAGAATTTTTTGCATGGGGATTGCGTGTTGGCTTTATGACATTTGGTATTCATAATGATACAGCTCAACAAGTATTAGAAGCTAAAGTCAAAGGGTTAATCAGAAGTAATATATCTAGTGGACCAATGCCATCACAAAGCGCAATTAAATATGTATTAGAACATCATGAGCAATTTAATAAAGAAATTCAAACAAACATTAATACTTTGCAAGAGCGTTATGCTGTAACTAAAGAAGTCGTTTATGATAAACAATACCAACGTCATTGGCAAGCTTATGATTTTAATTCAGGCTACTTTATGGCACTTAAAGTGAACGGTGTTGATCCTGAGGAATTACGTGTTCATTTAATTAATAAATATTCAATCGGTATTATTGCCTTAAATGACACTGATATTCGTGTTGCCTTCAGCTGTGTCGAAAAAGATGATATTCCGCATGTATTTAATTCGATTGCTCAAGCTATTGAAGATTTAAAATAAGGAAATCGTTGATTTGAAAAACATTTTTTAGAATATCATTCATGAAAAATATAGCCTAGACCATTTTCCCCTAAATAATAGAGTCTGGCACATAAATCTCAGAGAAGGAGCACTCAGATGAATTGAATTCAACTCATCTGAGCGCTCCTTTTTGATTTAATACTTCGTATTGTTTGCTCGCTTTCTTAGGGGACAGCTTTAGTCACCCCAACTTGCTTTGTTCGACGAAATGCTTTTCGCATTTCTTTTTGTTGGGGCCCCACCCCAACTCG
>NZ_KV809466.1:77011-81793 GCF_001812565.1 Staphylococcus sp. HMSC059F04
CATTTCTTTTTGTTGGGGCCCCACCCCAACTCGCTTTGTCTGACGAATTTCTTCTCGAAATTCTATTTGTCTAAGAATTTTATGTCCCAGACTGTTTTTTATATTTTATACTACACGCTTAAAAGAACGGAGTTTTTAATGAATCAAAATGTTTAACGTTCTTAACTTTCAAAGTTGATTAGGACGGAAAAAGCTTGGTGTAAACTTATTTTCAATCTAGTAAAATACTACCAATATAATAGTTAAGAGCCTAAGACATAATAATTATGTCTTAGGCTCTATATTTAACTTTTTAACGCTATTTTACATCATACCTGGCATTAAGGGCAGTATGAAATAGATATAAATCACATACAAAAAGCCTATTAAATCAGCATTTTGCATTCTTTAAACATTCATTTTTTTTAATTTTTTCATTTCATTATGACCAAGTTATGACCACCAATTATTTCACACACAAACCTTTATAAATATATTTACAATAATTAATATGTTTATCCATAGAATGATTTCTCGTTGCAATATAATGCTTCTCTCAGCATCTTATATCACCTAACAAAGTTAAGTGTAAAACGTTAAAATTGAAAAAACACAAGATATTTGTGCACTTTACTTTTAATAAATTTCTAGCTACATCTTTTTTGAAATGTTTTATTTTAATACTCAATTATCAGTAAATTTTTAAGCTGGTTTATATTCCATAATTACTATTTTATTGTTTAGCCTTTTTTTCAGATAAGGTATATATCTACAATACCCAAAGAGCCCCCACCTTTTCTTATGGTAGTCAAAGTAATTATATTCATTTATAACTTTCATTTTATTTGGTAAAACTTTATCCAATTCATTTAAATCATTGTATCCATATTTAAAAACAGGTTGTGAGGATAATTTTGATACAGATTTATGTCTTTTTGTATTATTTGCAATTGTTTTTGAGCAAAATTCAATCGCAAAGGCCAAATTATGATCTCCAAACTTTTTAATAATAGTATGTAATAATTTAGTCATTACACTCTCATCAAAATACATCAATACACCTTCAAAGATAAACAATATATTTGACTTACTATTAAAAAATTTATAATTTTTAACATCTTCAATCCAACTGTAATCCAGCATTGATTTAGCTATCATCTTATAACTATCTGTTTCTTTAAAAAATGTTTTTCGTATTTCTATTGATTCAGGTACATCTAAATCTATCCACGATATTTTTTCTTTATTAAATCTTTGAAACCTTGTATCTAAGCCACAACCTATATTGACCACAATCAAATTTTTATTATCCTTGATAAGTCTTTTAGTAACACTATCTATTATCACAGAACGTATACTAATTCCAATTTGAGACATGTCATCACATGTAACATTTTTGTACATATCATCTAAACCATCAAATATTTTTTTAGATAGTGCGTCTTTTATTATTGGTTTTTCGTATTCGTACTCTTTTGCTCGAGCTATCAAAGGAATTAACATTGATTCGGGAATTCCATCCAGTCGTTTCATTTAATCACTCCTTAAAAATATTATTATTAATACATTAGAAATTTTTATAACTTATTTCTAGTGAGATTTATTTAAAATTTCTTTTTTTAATTTACTTCTCAAATGTTCTAATGTAATAGGATCTGTGAACCAATAATCTTCTGCTTTATATGAAATTACATGTCCTTTTTTTACAGCTTCAATATTCTGCCATGTATGTGTTTTTTCAAAATCAAATTTTCCGTACGAAGGTTTACTTAAAAATATATAATCACCAGCATATTTACTAATATTTTCTTTTGAAATGGAAGCATAACCTTTTTTATCTTCTTGTAATTTATCTTTATATTGCTTTGTCATTGGCATACCGAATGCATCATGAACAATATCCAAACCACGACCCCATGTAGAGTTATATATGTATATTTGCTTTTCATCTGGTTCAAACACAGATGCTGTTGCTTGACCAACTTTACTTTGAATTTCTTTTTTATCTTTTCTAGTTTTATCTTCCCACTCTTCAATCCATTTTTTGGCTTTATCCTCATTATTAGTCAACTTGCCTATTTCTTTTAATATTTCTTTATGATTGTATTTATTGTATGTATATGGGACTGTTGGCGCTATTTTTTGATATTTTTTAATATTTTTATCCATAGCATCTACAACTATTAAATCTGGTTTTGCTTTAGCAACTTTTTCAACATCGTTTTCTCCAATATAATCAACCCCTTTTAAATAAGGTTTTAAGATTGAAGAATCTTTAGTTATATCTGAAACAGCAATTGGTTTGATTCCTAACTTTATAAAATCACCAACATAAAATCCAGTTAATACAGCAACTCTTTTAGGTTTCTCTGGTACTTTCAGTGTTTTACCATTTTCAATTTTATAGTCTATAGTCTTTGTCGAGTCACTTGTTTTATCGACAGACGCTGAACACGCAGTCAAAATAAATAAACTACATAATAAAATTCCAATTAATCCTTTCATAATATCATCCTTTCGTTTTTAATTGATATTCATTTTCAATTATAGATTTTTAAAAATAATAGTCAATACTTATACCTATCCTACTCGATGATATGAATGTATTTCGTTAAGCCATAATTAACTTATACATTGTTTTTAACGTGTGAGAGAATTTTTATTATCACATGAAAGCTTTTTGATATAGAAGTTTGTGAATAAAAAATAGGCAAGTACCGAAGTACCTGCCTAGAAAAGGATCATTCACTTTTTATATTCTAACTGATTTTTCCCCATAAGTCACTTAATACCTGACTAGTTGGAACAGAACTATTCCATGTTCTAATAGGCAAGTAATAACGTTGCCCCTCCCGTTTATATAATACCCATAAATAATTTTTATATAACTAATTTATGTAATTTTACAAGGCTCAAAATTGAGTTCTGCAGTTAAATTCATAAACATTTAGTATGGAATTTTAGTTTTGCTGTTTGATGTTATGTGTATTTTGGTGCGTTCTGGTACAGGTAAGTTAGCTATTTCCGATAAAGCTCTCAGACCTAAATGTTGGTATGTACCAACATCTTTAATTTCTTCAGAAACTTTAATGAAACGATGAGCTTGTGTTCTATCTAAGTTGATATTTTTCAACCAATTACCCAATTCTCCATGTGCTAGGTCATTTTCTTTCACATGCTTCAATCTTCGACCAATCTCGAAAATCGATTAACCAGCCTTTGATGATGTCGAATTTAACAATGTAATATATACATTTTGCATACATAGTTATTAAAACTCATTCCCCACTGCAACACAGGGCGTTTCTCAGCGTCCTAAAATACAAAAAACGTCACTCGTAAGTGACGCTTGAAACGATATATTTAACTTACCTGTATGCTAATTAATAAAATACCGACTAATACAATGTTTTTTGCTATTAGTAACTGATTGATAGGTTGTAATCATCATTTTATCTTTATTCATTTTACCATGCTGACTTGGTAAAACTAAATGTTGTGGATCAATACAAACTATTTTTATTTCGTTATCAATCAAATCGTAATACCAATATACTCTTAAACCCTCTTGAACATCAAGTAACCCTCTAATATCTGTTTTCATTAAGCCCTTTATATTTCTAATATCTTGTTGAGTATATAAAGATAAAATTGATAACATTCTCTCATCATAATTTATATTCGTAGCTTCATCGGGGTTATTTTTGACTATGCTTATATTTTCACTGAAATGGGTTATAGCATTGATTTGATTTTGTTGTGTAAAATCAGAAATAAAATTAGTAAATTTCAGATCATTATTTTGTTTTGAATACTTTACTTCTTCATTAAAAAAAACAACTTCTTTTACTTCAGCATTTCTTAACTCGATTTCTACTTTGTCAGTTTCAAATTCATTTCTAGTTGGTAAAAAATCTTTATTAACTATTTCAACGTGAACGTTCTTTTTTCTTTTTTTAGAAGTAACATTACTATTAAATCTAGGCATTTACCAATCCTATATATTCCTTAATAATTAAATCGTTATTCATAATTTCTTGCTGAGTAATTTTATTTTTCCACTCTTCATCTTCATGAGAACGTTCTACTAAACCAAAATCACTAATTTTTAAAGTACTCTTAATAATTTCTCTCAAATATTCTGTAATTTCCTGCTGCATTGTTTTATCTTCTATTTCAAAATTACTCATTGAAAAGTCTATGTCATTATAGCCAAGACTATATTTATTGTTCTTATATACGTCTCGAATAACAGGGCCGTATTGCCAAGCTTCAAATTGAGCGTCAAATAAATATTCAGGCAAGTTTAAACTTTCACTTTTTGTAACTTCATATTCTTTACTTTTAGATAGTTGCCCATATGAAGCACCATAATATGCAAATAAAAAGTATAATGTTTTTTGTAGTCTTAAAGGAGAAATGTTTTTTATTTCTTCTTTCATTAAACCAATTATATTTTCAACTGTTGTCAGGTATTTTTGCTCAGCCATGATAAACTCCTCCATAATCAACACATCATATTGAACATAAAAATAACAGTGACTATACACTGTCACTGTGTATACTTTCTATAATTGGTACACAAAAACAGTATATATCTTTGTGTGTATTCGCTAAGATGTGTTACGCATTTGCAACTCTTATTTATAATATAGAGCATTTCAACATTTTTTACCATACATCCACTCAAATTTGTCAACTTAATCTGAAATTGCGGAAAGAATTTAGATAAAATAAACCACCACCTATTTGAAGGTAATGGTTTCACATTAATCCTCTAACGGTATATCATCAACAATCATT